>NZ_JBLWFN010000005.1:0-23453 GCF_048323735.1 Faecalibacterium sp. 3 | reverse complement strand
GCACAGTTTGAACCGGCATTGATTTTGAAGTGGATTTTCAAAACTGCCATTTCGGTTTGGATGATCTCGAATACGTTTGACATCATCATGGCGGTGTTCGACGTGACGCAGCAGGTGGTGGCAAATTCCAGCGGCATTATTTCCGGCAACACACGGGTCAACGACATCGGGCTTTCCATGCTGCAATCCAGCATGATGCAGATGGACGTAGGCCCCCTGTTCGGGCTGTTCTTGCAGTCCTTCTTCATCGGTATCACCATGCGCATCCTGTCCATCGTGATTTTCGTCATCGTCTACGGAAGAATGATTGAGATCTATATGATGGTCAGTCTGGCTCCGGTGCCCATGGCAACATGGGGCAACCATGAGCAATCCCATGTTGGACAGAACTATCTTCGTTCTCTGTTTGCGCTGGGATTTCAGGGCTTCCTGATTCTGATCTGCGTGGCGATCTACGCTGTTCTGCTTCAGAATGTTGCCATATCCGGGGATGCCATCAACTCGATCTGGAGCATCGTGGGGTACACGGTGCTGCTGTGCTTTACGCTGTTCAAGACTGGTTCCGTCGCCCGGAGCATTCTGGGCGCACACTAAGGAGGTGAAATTTTGGCAGCTTATATTTCCGTGCCGCGTGACTTCAGCAAGGTGAAGTCCAAAGTGGCCTTCAACCTGACCGCCCGGCAGCTTGTCTGTTTTGGGGCAGCGGCAGTCGTTGGCGTGCCGCTGTTCTTTATTCTGCGGGATACCGCAGGCAACTCTGGCGCTACACTTGGCATGATGGCGGTCATGCTGCCCATGTTCTTTCTGGCCATGTACCAGAAGAACGGTCAGCCCGCCGAAAAGATTCTGCGGTACTACTTTCAGGCGCGCTTTGTTCGCCCGAAGGTACGTCCGTACCAAACCAATAACTATTATTCGATTTTGATGAAGGAGGGTTCCAGTGATTCCGTTTCTGAAAAAGAATAAGGATGGCAAAAAGCCGCCCAAGTCCACGGTGCCCCGCACGGCACAGGAGAGCATCCCGTTCCAGCGGATGTTTGAGGACGGCACCTGCCGTGTCCGTCCCGGCTACTACACCCGCACCATCCAGTATCAGGATATCAACTATCAGTTGGCGCAGCAGGAGGATAAGACCGCCATTTTTGAGGAATGGTGCAGTTTTCTCAACTTTTTCGACAGCTCTATCCACTTTGAGCTGTCCTTTGTGAATACCGCCACCGATTCGGCAGACTTTGAAAAGTCCATCCGCATCCCGTACCAGCAGGATGGCTTTGACGATGTGCGCGCCGAGTACAGCCAGATGCTGCGGCAGCAGCTTTCCAAGGGCAACAACGGCTTGACAAAGACCAAGTTCCTGACCTACGGCATCGAGGGCGACAGCATGGCGCAGGTCAAGCCGCGGCTGGAGCACATCCAGAACGACCTGATGAACAACTTTCACAGGTTGGGCGTTCTGGCAAAGCCGCTGGACGGTACGGAGCGCCTGCGGCTGATGCACGGGATGCTGAACATGGACGGTGCCAACAAGTTCCACTTCAACTGGAAAGACCTTGTAAAAAGCGGCCTTTCCGTAAAGGATGCCATTGCACCCACTGCACTGGCGTTTAAGAACAGCCGTACCTTTCAGATGGGCGGCATCTTCGGGGCGGTCAGCTTCCTGAATATCACGGCTTCTGACCTGAGTGACCAGTTGCTGAAGGATTTTCTGGACATGGATTCCAGCCAGATCGTTACCATGCACATCCAGTCTGTTGACCAGAACAAGGCCATCAAAACCATCAAGCACACCATCACCGAACTCGACCGCAGCAAGATCGAAGAGCAGAAAAAGGCAATCCGTGCCGGATATGATATTGACATCATTCCGTCCGATTTGGCAACCTATGGCCGTGACGCAAAGGCTCTGCTGAAAGAATTGCAGAGTCAGAACGAGAGAATGTTTTTGGTGACGTTCCTTGTCCTGAACACCGGCAAGACTGAGCAGGAACTGGAAACCAACGTGTTTCAGGCGGTCAGCATTGCGCAGAAGCACAACTGCGAATTATGCCGCCTTGATTTTCAGCAGGAGCAGGGGCTGATGAGCAGCCTGCCGCTGGCAGACTGCCAGATCGAGATCCAGCGCGGCCTGACCACCAGCAGTACGGCAATTTTTGTGCCGTTTACCACGCAGGAACTGTTCGATAACGGCAAGGAAAGCCTGTATTATGGCTTGAACGCCCTGTCCAACAACCTGATTATGGTTGACCGCAAAAAGCTGAAGAACCCCAACGGTCTGATTTTGGGCACTCCCGGTTCCGGTAAATCCTTCAGCGCAAAGCGTGAGATCTGCAATGCGTTCCTCGTGACGGACGATGATATTATCATCTGCGACCCGGAGGCAGAATATGCTCCGCTGGTGGAGCGTCTGCATGGGCAGGTCATCCACATCAGCCCTGCCAGCACCCAATATATCAACCCGATGGACATCAACAGCAACTACTCGGAAGAGGATAACCCTCTGGCTTTGAAAGCCGACTTTGTGCTGTCCCTGTGCGAACTGGTGGTGGGCGGCAAAGAGGGCTTGCAGCCGGTGGAAAAGACGGTCATTGACCGCTGCGTCCATGTGATCTATCGCAAGTATTTCGAGAATCCCACCCCGGAAAATATGCCGCTGTTGGAAGATCTGTACAACGCCCTGCTGACGCAAGACGAACCGGAAGCCCGCCATGTGGCGGCTGCGCTGGAAATCTACGTCAAGGGCAGTTTGAACATTTTTAACCACCACACCAACGTGGATATCAATAACCGCATTGTCTGTTTTGACATCAAGCAGCTTGGCAAGCAGTTGAAGAAACTCGGTATGCTTATCGTACAGGATGCCGTGTGGGGGCGCGTGACCGCCAACCGCAGTGCTGGAAAATCCACCCGGTACTATGCAGACGAGTTCCATTTGCTCTTGAAGGAAGAGCAGACTGCTGCTTATTCCGTGGAGATTTGGAAGCGTTTCCGTAAGTGGGGCGGCATTCCGACAGCCCTAACGCAGAACGTCAAAGACCTGTTGGCAAGCCCCGAAGTATCAAATATTTTTGAGAACTCGGACTTCGTTTATATGCTCAATCAAGCGAACGGAGACCGGCAGATTTTGGCGAAGCAGCTGAACATTTCGCCCCATCAGCTTTCCTACGTCACTCACTCCGGTGAGGGTGAAGGGCTGCTGTTCTTCGGCAACGTGATCCTGCCCTTTGTTGACCACTTCCCGAAAGACCTTGAACTCTACCGCATCCTTACGACCCGCCTTTCCGAAGTTGCGGAGGCGCAAAAGCATGAGTGAGAAACAGCCGAAGCTGAAATTCGAGGAGGAAAAGGAGCGCACGGCTACGCGCTCCCCTCCGAAAAAGTCTAAAGTGGAGCAGTCGGTGCCCAAAAAGCAGAAACTGAAACAGGATGCAGACAAAGCTGCGGAGAAATCCCAGCATTTGCGTTTTGGCAAAGCCGAGATAACCCCGGATGAAGCATCCCGCATGACAAAGCAGCAGAAACGTGCTATGTATGCCGCTGCTGCCGCCCGGTCTGCGGCACATCGAGAGATTGATCAGTACGAGGACGACAATGTGGGCACGCAGGCTTTAAGCGAGGGCGAAAAAGCTGCCGAGACTACCCACGATATTTCCAAGAGCCGTTACGCCAGAAAGCTGAAAAAGAAAGCCAAGATGCAGGGCAAGAAAAGGGCCCGAACCGCAAAATCTTCCGTGCAGAAGCCGCCTGCGGCACAAGATGCAGGCGCATCCGGCACCGGCGAGGGCAGTTCCAACTGGCTTTCACGCTGGAAACAGCGGCAAGAAATCCGTAAAAGTCACTATGCCACCGCCCATTCGGGTACAGCGGCACAGACCGCAGGCGGCAAAGCGGTATCCAATGGCACCACTGCTGCGAAGTCTGGCATGGAACAGGTCATCGACAAAGGAAGATCGGTGGTCAGCACCGCAGTCAACGGCATTGCCAATTTTGCAAAAAGCAACGCGCACGTTCTTTTGATCGTGGGCGTTTTTCTTTTGCTCTTGCTGCTGGTCATGTCGGCATTTTCGTCCTGTTCCATTCTGTTTTCCGGCACCACGCAGGTATCCGGTCAGACCATTTACACCGCAGAGGACCGGGACATCCGGGGAGCCGAAACCGACTACAAGAAGCTGGAAAAGGAACTGGATAAGAAAATCAAACGCACCCCCGCCGACCACCCCGGCTATGACGAATACCGATACCATCTGGATGCTATTGAACATGATCCTTGGCAGCTCACTTCGTTCCTGACTACTCTTTATGACGACTACACCCGCAGCGAGGTGCAGGCAAAACTCAAGGAGACGTTTGCCAAGCAATACAAGCTGACCACATGGGTGGAGGTGCAGATACGGTATAAGACCGTCTGGGTCATCAGTCCGGCAGGAATCCCAGTCCCTACGCAGGTGCCCTATGAGTACCGCATCTTCCACACCAAATTGGTGAATAAAGGGCTGGAAGTGGTTATCCGGGAGGAACTGGACAACGACCAGTGGAAACGCTATGAGATCTTTCAGGATACGCTGGGTGGTCGGCCTTATCTGTTCAACGGCGGTCTGCCGCCCGGTGGCTCCGATGGCTCTGGCGCGCCGGGCATCGACTATCAGGTTCCGACAGAAGCCCTGACGGACGAGGAATTTGCGGCCATCTACAAGGAAGCTCAAAAGTATGTGGGCACGCCCTATGTGTGGGGCGGCTCCACCCCGGAAACCGGGTTCGATTGCAGCGGCTACGTCTGCTGGGTGTACAACCAGAACGGCTACAATGTAGGGCGCACCACCGCCAACGGTCTGTGGAACAAGAGCCAGCATATTTCTGAAGCCGAAGCAAAGCCCGGAGACCTTGTTTTCTTCGAGGGAACGTATGATACGCCGGGGAAAAGTCATGTGGGCATCGTGCGTCCAGTAAGGACGATAGTAGAAGTAGAGAAAGGAGGCTGTGGCTAAGGTACTACCCCGCAAAGCAACGCGGGAATCCACCTGCTTTACCGAAAGTCGAAAGATGTACGGGAAAAGAGCACGGCAGGAAAGCGGTAAGTTGCCTAAAGACAATCGGGCACGACTGAACCGCAAGGATAAGTGAATATAAGGATAAAACTGAATTGTTTAAGGTGAGTTCCAAGCCCTCGTTACGTGTGGGCAAAGGAAAATTGTCTGAACCCTTTGGTACAGAGACCATAGGAAATAGAGTCCTTCCTATGGGTTGCTAATCCCCTGTACGGCACGTCGGAGAACCGATAGTAACGGAACGAAAGCATATCCGATAATTCACATTGACCTACTACTATCGTCAACTGGAGATTGTCTAAACCAGAACGCTTGAAAAAGCTATGTGTAATGCAGTAATGTGATAAATTTCAAAGCTATGCTAGAAAGATGACACTGAAAATCTGGCATGACAACGGAGCTTCTATAGTAGTCCGAGAATCCTGAATTGACAGGAAAAGCCGTAAAATCGGATGCGGGAAAGCCGCTCACATGGCGAAGAGAAGCAGTTTTTTGCGCATTAAAATCAGAAATTGATTAGAGAGGAAAGCCTCAATGAAATCAACAATGGAGATTTTAACAAAATTACAAGAAAATTCCCAAAAGAACCAAGATGAAGTGTTTACACGACTGTACCGCTATCTTTTGAGGCCGGATATTTACTTCATTGCCTACCAGCATCTTTACTCCAATAAGGGTGCAGGAACGAAGGGTGTGAATGATGATACGGCTGATGGATTTAGCGAGCAGTATGTGACAGCCATCATTGAAGCATTGAGAACAGGGTCATATGAACCCAAGCCGGTACGCAGAACCTATATTCAAAAGAAGAACGGTAAGCTGCGCCCGTTGGGACTTCCTGTATTCGCTGACAAGCTGGTGCAAGAAGCTATCCGTATGATTCTGGAAGCCATCTACGAGCCAATTTTCTCTATCTATTCCCACGGCTTTAGACCGGGCAGAAGCTGCCACACGGCACTTGCCATGATCAAGCATGAGTTTACCGGAGCAAAGTGGTTCATTGAGGGTGACATCAAGGGATGCTTTGATAATATCGACCATTCCACGCTGATTGATGTGCTGAACCGAAAAATCAAGGACGCTCGTTTTCTGAACCTGATTCGTATGTTTCTGAAAGCCGGCTATATGGAAGATTGGAACTTCCATGAAACCTATAGCGGATGCCCGCAGGGTGGAATCATCTCCCCGATTCTTGCAAACATTTATCTGAACGAACTGGACAGGTATATTATGCAGCTGAAGAAGGAATTTGACCACGGATACAATCCGAGAAACTTTACGGAAGAATACAACACGATAAGACACAAACGAGATGCACTGCATGAGAAAATCAAGAAAGCTGAAGGAACAATGCGGGAGCAGCTGATTGCTCAGCACAAGCAACTGACAAAGCAGTTGTTTCGGACACCTGCAAAAGCGTGTACCGATAAGCGATTGAAATATGTTCGCTATGCAGATGACTTTCTGATTGCAGTCAATGGGACAAGAGAGGAATGCGAAGCGATTAAGGCAAAACTCACGGATTTTGTCCGGGACACTCTGAAAATGGAGTTGAGTCAAGAAAAGACCCTTATTACGCACAGCAATACTCCTGCCCGATTCCTTGGTTTTGATGTTCGGGTGCGCAGGGATGCCAGTGTCAAACGCTCTGGAAAACGAAAAATGCGTACTATGAACAACAAAGTGGAACTCAATATTCCACTGAAAGATAAGGTGGAGACCTATTTACTGTCCCATAGCATCGCTGAAAGGGATGGAAAGAGGTTGATTCCTATTCATCGCCCAATTCTGCTGAACCGCACGGATTTGGAAATCGTAATGATTTATAATGCGGAACTCCGAGGACTCTGTAACTATTATGCCATTGCAAGCAACTTCAACAAGCTCGTTTACTTTGGTTATCTGATGGAATACAGCTGTCTGAAAACACTCGCAAACAAGCATCGCTCCCGAATTGCTAAGGTTCGTTATGAATACAGAGATGGGACTGGTGCATGGGGCGTTCCGTATGAAACCAAAAAGGGAAAACGCCGTATGATGTTCGCTAAGTACAGCGATTGCAAAGGCAAAGATTTGACGGAAAAAGTGCCCGATTTGGCGTATCGCTATTCGCACAACACAACCTCCTTCGAGGAACGTCTGAAGGCCAAAGTCTGTGAAGTCTGCGGCTGTACAGACAGCGATAGCTATGAAATCCACCATGTAAACAAGGTCAAAAACCTGAAAGGTAAAGCTGATTGGGAAAAAGTCATGCTGGCAAAGAGGCGCAAGACAATCGTTGTGTGCCACAAATGCCACATGAGAATTCATCATGGAACTAAAACGGAATAACTTTTGAAATGGAGCAAAAAATGGGGAGCCGTGTGCGTTGAGAGGCGCAAGCACGGTTCTGGGAGAGGTCTGTGCAAACCTGTCGTAGAAATACGATAAGGCGGCACTTTCCTACTCTACTACCTTGGAAACGGCATGATGGTGTCCGCCGGCGACCCCATAAAGTATGCCAATATTCATTCGTCCTACTGGCAGAAATATTTGTCCGGTTTTGGGCGGCTCTCAAAATGATTGGAGGAAGAAATGAGCGAAAAACTCGATAAGCTGCGCGCTTCTCTGGAAAAGGAAAGGGAGCGTCGCACTAAGATCAACACTCGCATTGAAAGCCTTGAACGGAGGATTCAGGAAGCAGAAGCTGCCGAGGTCAACGAGATGGTGCGCACCGCCAAGGTCACGCCGGAACAGCTTGCCGCCCTGCTGCGCCAGTCTGCAACTTCCACCCCGACCCCGGCTGCGCTGTCCGCGGTCGGTGCTACCTTTAATAAGGAGGACGATTCCAATGAAGATGATGAATAAGTTCTGTGCCCTGATGTTGTCGGTGGCACTGTGCGCTGGTATGGCGGCTCCTGCTTTTGCCTATGGCGGTGAGCCTACGGAGGAAGTGGAACAGCCTGTCCTGACTTCTATCACCGATGAAGAAGATGTAGTCACCGTGACCGATGAGGAAACCGGTGCTCTGACCCCGGAGGGCAATCTGACGCTGGTGGACGATTACCACACAAGTTACTCGGATGGCAGCGGACAGCAGTTCATTACACTGGTGTCGAAGTCGGGTGCGACTTTCTATCTGGTGATTGACCGCAACGCCAAGGGGCAGCAGACCGTCCACTTTATGAATCTGGTGGACGAAGCAGACCTTTTGGCTCTGATGGAAGAGGATGCTGCCGATGCCTACACCGCCGAAAAAGAAGCGGCGGCGCAGGCAGAGCAGGAGCGCAAACAGGCCGAAGAGGATGCGAAAAAGGCTGCGGAAGAAGCGGAGGTATCCGGTTCTGAACAGACTGGTGGCAACAAAGTTACGAAGTATGCTGCCACATTTTTAGGCGTATTGGCGCTGGTCGGTTTGGTTGCTGGCGGCGGCATTTACACCTTTATGAAGCAGAAGCAGAAAAAGCAGGCAGAAAAAGAAGCCCTTGACCCCGATGCAAACTACACTGAGGACAAGGGCGACTTTGAAATCCCTGTGGAGGATGAGCCGGAGGAGACCGGCGAGGAGGATAACGCAGAAGAATAATTCTATTGGCGGCGTTTGCCGCCTTACATATTGCAATCCAAAACAGATTGGAGGGATTTTTATCGCAAAATTGATCGTGGCAGAAAAACCATCGGTTGCCATGTCCTATGCCAAAGTCCTCGGTGCCACCAGCCGTCAGGATGGCTACCTTGAAGGGAACGGCTATCTGGTAAGCTGGTGCGTTGGTCATCTGGTGGAACTTGCTCCGCCCAATGTCTATGACGAAAAGTACACCAAGTGGAGCATCGCAGATCTGCCCATCCTGCCGCAAAAGTGGCAGTATCTGGTGTCTGCCAGCACCAAAAAGCAGTTCGGCATCCTGCAAAAGCTGATGCACCGCCCGGATGTGGATAGCATCGTGAACAGTTGCGACGCAGGGCGCGAGGGAGAACTGATTTTCCGCTTGGTGTACCAGCAAGCAGGGTGCAAAAAGCCTTTTTCCCGCCTGTGGCTGTCCAGCATGGAGGAAAATGCCATCCGAGAAGGGTTCGCCCACCTGAAGCCGTCAACTGAATACGATGCGCTGTACAACGCAGCACTCTGCCGGGAACGTGCCGACTGGATGGTCGGCATCAATGCGTCCCGGCTTTTTTCATGCCTGTACAACCAGCCTTTGGCGGTGGGGCGTGTTATGACCCCGGTGCTCGCTATGACCGTGGTGAGGGAAGCCGCCATCGCCGCCTTTGTGCCGGAGAAATTCTACACGGTTGCCCTGACCCTTGCGGACGGCGGCACCGCATCCAGCAAGCGGTTTGCCCAGAAAGCGGATGCCGAACTGCTGCTTTCCAAATGCCGAAAGGAGGGGCGTGTCACGGTGCAGAAGATGGAACGCAAGGAGAAATCCGAAAGCCCGCCGCAGCTCTATGACCTTACTGCATTGCAGCGGGATGCCAACCGTCTGCTGGGATTTACGGCACAGCAGACCTTGGATTATGCCCAAAGCCTTTACGAAAAGCGGCTTATCACCTACCCCCGCACGGACAGCCGGTTTTTGACGGAGGATATGGCGGCTTCCCTTCCGGGACTGGTGACGGACACGGGCAGGGCGTTTGCCGTGGAGGAGCCGATTCCCATCCATGTGCAGCAGGTCATCAATGGCAGCAAAGTCACCGACCATCATGCGCTGCTGCCCACGAAAAGCATGGCAAACGCAGACCTTGCCGCACTCCCTGCCGGGGAGTGGAAGATTCTGCGGCTGATTGCTGCACGGCTACTCTGCGCCGTAGGTGAACCGCACCGCTATGCAGAAACCTCGATTATCACCATCTGCGCCGGAGAGGAATTCTCCGCAAAAGGCAAGTTGGTGCTGTCCGACGGATGGAAAGCCATGGAACGAAAAATGCTGGGAGAACTTCTGGGCAAGCAAAAGGAAGCAGTTGTTCTGCCCGATGCGCAAGAGCAGAGCCAGTGCAGCGTTGCCGGTGCCGAACTGAAAGAGGGTCAGACGTCCCCACCGAAGCATTTCACCGAAGATACTCTCCTGTCAGCTATGCAGGCAGCGGGTGCGGATAGTATGCCGGAGGGCGTGGAGCGTCAGGGTGTCGGTACTCCGGCAACCAGAGCAGCCACCATTGAAAAGCTGGTGCAGAAGGGCTTTCTGGAGCGCAAGGGTACCAAGAAAACCAAGGTGCTGCTGCCCACCGACAAAGGCAAAGCCCTCATCACTGTGATGCCCGAAGAAATCCAGTCTGCGGATATGACAGCTGACTGGGAAACAAAGCTGCTGCAAATCGAACGTGGCGAAATGGAGCCGAGCGAATTTATGACCGAGATCAATACGATGATTACCGAACTGGTAAAGAACACGGAAATGAAAAAAGGAGCGAATGCACTTATGAAAAGCAAGATTATTGGTGTCTGCCCGAACTGTGGTAAGCCTGTCGTGGAGCGTGAAAAAGGCTGGTTCTGCGAGAACCGGGAGTGCCGTTTTGTCCTGTGGAAGGACAATGCGTTCTTCAAGCGTCTGGGCAAGCGGCTGGACGCTCATGTGGCGGACAAGCTGCTGCGGGATGGTCGTGTCCGCTTGAAGGACTGCAAGAGTGCCAAGGGCAAGACCTACAATGCCACCGTGCTGCTGTCCTGTGAAGCCGATGGCCGCAGCAAGTTTTCTCTGGAATTTGAAGGTGGGTGCTGATGGAGCAGAAAAAAGAAGCGGTCTACCTTATCAACGATGAACGCTATCTCCACCTCCGGGAAAACGGTGCAGGCGTCGGCTTTGCCACCTACAACAAGGTAACTGGTGAGCCGCTGGAAAGCGGGCAGATCTCGGAAAAGAACCTGCCGCCCGATGGCAGGAACGCCATTTCTGCCGCCCGGAACTGGTATCTGTTTGAACTTTCGGACGATGACCGCAAGGTCATCCAACAGGAAAGCGTAAAGATCCTCGAAAACATCCCGCAAGCTGGTATCGGCAGACGGCGCATCTGGGAGCCTGAAACGCTGCCGAAGGATATTCGTCTCATCAACAGCCACTATGATGACCTCTATCGCATTCCAGATGGCGGCGTGATTCAGGTGGATTACCCGGATGGGCGCAGTTTTACGGCACGGGTGGAGCATCTGGATGATTACCACTTTGACGTGGGCGGTTTGGGCAATGTGTTCCACATCTGCCAGTTTGCCGAGGTCATGGAGCGGAACCATGCCGACTTCTACCCGGAGATTCAGACACAGGACGAGCAGGCGGCGTGGGAACTGGGCGGCAAAGGCTACCTTGCAATCCAGTCCTGTGAGGATGGATGGGATTACACCCTCTACCACAGCGATTATTCTGTGATGGACGGTGGGCAGCTGGATGCCCCGGAACTGATCATTCAGGAAGCCCGTGAGCAGATTCTGGAAGCACACCACATGGAAAAGGGCCGGCGGCTACTGCAGGACTACGATGCAGTCATGGATAAAGTTGCGGAAGCCGAGGAACTGAGTGCAGACCATCGCCCTTCCACACTGGAAAAGCTGGCAGAACTGGCAAGTGATACGTCTGCGCCAAAATCCTCTGCACGTTCTGCACCGGAACTGTGAGGTGGACGATGCAGCAAAAATGGAACCAGAATTTTGACGGTGAACCCATGACAGACATCCCGCAGAAGTTTCTGAACGCAGGGTGCGATGTTTATATGGTGATGCAGTTGCGGCATGACGAAAAAATCCTCGATGAAAGATTTGCTTCCATGCGGGAACTGCATCGTCGTGGCAAAACGCCAGACCCGGAGCATTATGAGGTCACCTACTATGCTGATTTGCCCGCCATGTGGCAGGATGTGCCGAACAACGAGATTTTGGAAGAACTATTTCAGATGTTCAACCTCTCCCGTCCGCAGGATTTTGAGGGGCACAGCCTGTCGGTCAGCGATGTGATCGCACTCAAACGCAATGGCGAGGTGTCTGTGCATTATGTGGACAGCATCGGCTTCAAAGATTTACAGGGGTTTCTGGACAAGCAGCCGGAACGTCCTTCGGTGCTGCTGAATCTCAAAGAGAAGTGCGATGCCCCGGAGTGCAATCCCACCGTCTGCCGGAAAGCGAGGAATGGACATGAACTTTGACCATGAAGAACTGATGCTGATGATGCTCTACAACACCGGCACCCGGCTGGGGCTTATCCACGAACTGCGGCTCATGCAGTGCTACCTGATGCCCGACGAAATCGCCCTGCGGGAACTGTCTGAAAGTGTGATTGCAAAATTGAAACTCATGACCGACGAGCAGTTTGCCGAGGTCGAATTTCCTCTGGACTGATTTTTGCCGCCTGCGGGCGGCGTACATATCCTCTTTCTCTATGGTTGGCAGTGTGGTATAATTGGCTCAACAAGCAAAAGTTTATATCTGCTAACGATAATTGCCGAATGGCAACGTGCAGATTGAAAGGTCTTCGCCATGAATCGTGCAGGATTTATGCAATTTATTCTTGAACAATATAGCGTTGAGCCGGATTACCCGTGGATGAAGAATCCCAATTTTGCAGTCTTCCGGCACAGCAACAATCAGAAATGGTTTGCCTTGATTATGGACATTCCAAGGAGCAGGCTGGGATTACCCGGTGACGAACTACTGGATGTGGTGAATCTCAAATGCGACCCACTTCTGATTGGCTCACTGCGCAGTGAACCCGGTTTCTTTCCTGCCTACCACATGAACAAAGATAGCTGGATCACGGTTTCACTGGACAACAAAGCTGATGCTGACAAGCTGAAAATGTTGCTGGACATGAGCTACACTGCTACTGCGTCAAAAATTCGTAAGAAGCACTGACAGTATTCTGTCCGTGCAATCAACATACAGAATGGAGAGTATCTGAAATGAAAATCGTAGTTTTGAACGGTAGTCCCCGCAAAGGCGGCAACACGGAGATTATGACACAGGCTTTTGCAGAAGCCGCCCGCAAGAACCAGAATGAGGTCAGCATTCTGGATGTAGCACCCATGAACATCCGTGGCTGTCTGGGCTGCAAATACTGCTGGGCACACAAGGGCGAATGCGTCCAGAAAGATGATATGGGCAAGGTCTTTGAGGCTCTGGTGGATGCCGACATGGTGGTGTTCGCATCGCCCATCTACTGGTTCGACATTACCGCACAGATGAAAACCGTCATTGACCGTCTGTATGCCGGCGGCAGTGTAGGCTTCCACTTCCACAAGACCGCCCTGCTGCTGGATGCCGGTGCCGACCATGTGTTCGATGCAGCCATCGCACAGTATAAGGCTATGACCTCCTATCTGAAGTGGGAGGATATGGGCATCATCACAGTTCCGAACATGGAAACCAAGGGCAGCATGACGACCGCTCCCAATCTGGCCGCGGTTATCAGACTGGGCGAATCGCTCTGATTTTTGAAAAATAATATTACATCCCTGCGGGCAATCATAAAACGGTTGCCCGCTATTTTTATGCTCAAAACCGGAAGGAGGCAACAATGTCTAGCAAAACCGAAGAATATCTTGCTCTTGCCCAGCGCACGGCAAACGGCTTGACGCGGTACTGGGAAAGCTGGACGGACTATCTGACCACAGCATCCCGGCTGTACAAGTACAGCTTTCCCGACCAGTTGATGATCTACGCTCAGCGACCCGATGCCACAGCCTGCGCCGATTACGACATCTGGAACAACCGCATGAACCGGTATGTCCGGCGTGGCTCCAAGGGCATCGCCCTGTTGGACGAATCCAGCGGATACCCGCGTCTGCACTATGTGTTTGATGTGTCGGACACCGGAGTACGGCGCAATTCTCGCGACCCGGAACGATGGGAAATGAATGACGACCTTTTCAAGCCGGTGTCTGAGATGCTGACCGCAGAATACGGCATCAGCCATGAACGGCTCAGCCAGCAGCTCGTAAATATTGCGGAGAAGCTGGTGAACGATTATTGGGACAACAACAGCGGCGACATCCTCAACATCGTTGACGGCTCTTTCTTTGATGATTATGATAGTAGTGGAAAGGAACTTCAGTTCAAGGCCGCTGCGACAATGAGCGTCACCTACACTCTATTAGAACGATGCGGGTTTGAACCGGAAGGCTACTTTGACAAGGATGACTTTCAGGCCATCCACACCTTTTCCACACCCGATGCAGTCTATGCGCTGGGTGCCGCTACCAGCGACATCAGCCGCGAGGTCTTACGCAAAATCGAGCGGACTGTGAAAACCACGACCCGCCGCCGAAACGTAGAAAGGATGGAAGAATATGAGCAGCAGTCTGAATTACACGAAGATCGGGGATTACCAGCTCCCGAACCTGACCCTCAGCCAGCCGAAGACCCCGCTGGGCAAGTACGGCAGGATGCGCCGGAATTACCTGAAGCAGTATCGCCCGGTACTGTACAATTCGATGCTCCTGAACGGGACGCTGTACCCGCATCTGATGGAACTGGAGCAGACGGCAGAGAGCCGGATGCAACAGACCATGGAGCAGCTTCTGAAGCAGGACCCAGCCCCGGACAAAGCGCAGAATCAACTGATGTGGGTGCAGCACATGAACAGCCTGAAAACGCAGGCAGAGGAACTGGTGATGACGGAGCTGATCTACAGCTAAGTTTTCTGGATGCGAACATCCCCACCGAAGCCCAGCAAATCGAAAAAATCGACCGAGCGGAGAGCGAAAAAACGCCCTCCGCTTTTGTTTTGTCGCAGGCTGAAATTGAGAACGAGCTGCGGCGGCATGGTTCAGGGTTTGCAGGCGGCAAACAGCGCATTATGGCGCTGTACCAGACCCAGCCTGACCGCAAACTCCGTGCCAAAGCACTGGCAAAGGAGTACGGCATTGGTGGGCACTCCCACGATTTTCTGGACGGAAGCCGGGGTTTTGTGAACCACGACTGGAAGGGACTGGAATTTGACCATTACCCAGACCACCAGAAAATCACCCTGAAATGGGCGCAGGTGGAAAAGTATATCGACCTGATGATCCAGTCCGACCGCTACCTGACGGATGAAGAAAAGGAGCAGTGTACCACTGTACAGAAAGAAAACGGCTACAAAGTCGGTGACGATGTAATGGTTGATTTGCCCACTGGAACCATCGAGGGCACCATTGGCTATATCGGCGAAACGGATGTTCGCATCGACACTAGCGCACACGGACAGTCGTGGGATAACGAAGTTATCAACAAACGACAATTCGAGGACGGTCTGCGGCAGAATGAACCTAGCCAGCGTGTGGATGAAATGCTGGAGCAGGCAGAAACCATCTACAAGGAATCCGAGGTGCCGGAATATGAGCGTTTTTCTGTCCGCGAAGTGGTCGGAGGTACGTCCCAGCTTTTTGCTATCTGGGATGATCTCAATGAGGGCTACTATGCAAATGATAACGGAATGGCGCAATTTACAGACAAGGAGCAGGCCGAATCCTATTGCACCGCTTTAAAAAAAGAGACGGATGAACGAACCGCCGCCGATTGGCTTGCAGTGGAAAAGGCAAAGTTTTTGGCAGAAAATGAACCTGTTCCCGCTCTCCCAAAAGAGCGTGATTACCGTGTGGGCGATACAATCCGTCTGGACGGTAAGGATTTTACGGTCGAAACTGTCGGAACTCTGAACATCCAGCTTCGTGACCCGGATGAGGTCTATCCGGTTGCCCGCTCGGAAAGCAAGGAAAATCTGGAACGGCTGCTGCGCCAGCCGGGCAACATCCATCTGCACAACCTGACGGTCAATCTCACTCCTGCGCATGAGCCGGACGAGGACAAACCGCCACTTACGGACGAAGAATTGGACGAACTGCCCATCTCTAACGTAATGGACGGAAAGGTGCAGACCTTCCCGGATGCTGTTGCCTTGGATGAAGCCCTGAATGCTGAACCTGCGCCGGAGCCTGCCGGAAATTTCCACATCACGGACGACCATCTGGGCGAGGGCGGCGCAAAGCAGAAATATGCCCGAAATATCGAAGCCATCCGCACCCTGTTCAAGCTGGAACAGGAACACCGTGGTGCCACCGCCGAGGAACAGCAGGTGCTTTCCCAGTATGTGGGCTGGGGCGGTCTGGCAGATGCCTTTGACCCCGGTAAAGACAGTTGGGCAAAGGAATACGCCGAACTGAAAGGGCTGCTCTCCGAGGACGAATACGCCGCCGCCCGTTCCAGCGCCCTGAACGCCCACTACACCTCTCCGGTGGTTATTCGTGCCATCTATGATGCTGCGGAGCGCATGGGCTTCCGCAGCGGCAATATATTGGAACCCTCCATGGGCGTTGGTAATTTTTTTGGCCTGTTGCCGGACAGCATGGCAGACAGCCGCCTGTACGGTGTAGAACTGGACAGCATTACAGGTCGCATTGCGCAAAAGCTCTACCCGGAAACTAGCATAAAAGTTGCCGGATTTGAAACCACTGACCGCCGCGATTTCTATGACCTTGCCGTGGGCAATGTGCCATTTGGCAATTATAAAGTCAACGACAAGGCGTACAACAAGCTGGGATTTTCTATCCACAATTATTTCTTTGCAAAAGCCATCGACCAAGTGCGTCCGGGCGGCATCGTGGCCTTTGTTACCAGCCGCTACACGCTGGACAGCAAGGATTCTTCTGCCCGCAAGCACATGGCAGAGCGTGCCGACTTGCTGGGTGCTATCCGCCTGCCGAATAATGCGTTCAAGGCTAATGCAGGCACCGAGGTCGTTTCGGATATTATCTTCCTGCAAAAGCGTGACCGCCCTGCGGACATCGAACCTGCATGGGTGCAGTTAGGGCAGACTGAGGATGGATTTACTCTCAACAGCTATTTTGTAGGCCATCCGGAAATGGTGCTGGGAAATTTGGAACTGGAAAGCACCCAATATGGTCACGACCTGACCGTTGTACCCATCGAGGGCACCAGCCTTGCAGACCAGCTTGCCGAGGCGGTGCAGCACATCGAGGGCAATTACACTGCGGTGGAGATTGCTGCCCCGGACGTTGCCGATGCGGAAGCACAGCCCAAGACGCTGCCAGCAGACCCCACCGTAAAGAATTTCAGCTATACTGTGGTGGACGGTGAGATCTACTACCGCGAGAACTCCATTATGACGCAGATGGAACTGTCCGACAACGCCAAAGGCCGTGTAGCTGGTATGGTGGAGTTGCGGCAGATCGTCAATGAACTGATTCAGCAGCAGTTGAACGACTTCCCGGACGAGGACATTAAGGCATCGCAAGCAAAATTGAACGCCGCCTACGATGCCTTTACTGCAAAATACGGGCTGATCAACGACAAGAAAAATGCCCGCCTGTTCGATGATGACAGTTCCTACTATCTGCTCTGCTCACTGGAGAATCTGGACGAGAATAAAAATCTCAAGTCCAAGGCAGATATGTTCACTAAGCGCACCATTCGCCCGGAGAGTACCGTCACCAGCGTGGATACCCCCAGCGAAGCGTTGGCGGTGTCCATCGGAGAACACGGTAAAGTAGACCTGCCTTATATGGCAGAACTGCTGGGCACTCCCGGCAACTATGAGCGCATCATCACCGAATTGTCCGGCGTGATTTTCAAAGACCCTGCTGTGGATGCTGACGACCCGGAAGCAGGCTGGCAGACTGCGGACGAATACCTTTCGGGTAATGTACGCGATAAGCTGCGGATGGCACAGCTTGCTGCGGAAAGTCACCCGGAGTTCAAGGTTAATGTGGACGCACTGACCAAGGCGCAGCCCAAAGATTTGGAAGCATCTGAAATTGATGTGCGCTTGGGTGCTACTTGGCTTGCCCCCTCCATCGTGCAGCAGTTTATGATGGAAACTTTTCAGCCGCCCTATCGTATCCGCTACAACAATGCCATCACCGTTCGCTACTCCCCTTACACTTCCGAATGGCGGATCAGCAATAAATCTGCTACTGGCTTTGGTGACATTATGGCCACTGAAACCTACGGTACCCGCCGAGCCAACGCTTACAAGATTTTGGAGGATACCTTGAATTTGCGTGATAGCCGCGTTTATGATACCATCGAGGAGGATGGAAAAGAAAAGCGTGTGCTGAATCAAAACGAAACCACCCTCGCCCAGCAGAAACAGCAGGCCATCAAGGATGCTTTCGCTGACTGGGTCTGGAAAGACCCGCAGCGGCGTGCCTTATTGGTGAAGAAGTACAACGAGCTTTTTAACAGCACCCGACCCCGTGAATACGATGGTTCCCACATTCATTTTGTGGGCATGAACCCGGAAATCAATTTGCGAGAGCATCAGCGCAATGCGGTTGCCCATGTGCTGTATGGGTACAACACCCTTTTGGCGCATGAAGTCGGTGCCGGCAAGAGTTTTGAGATGGCGGCTTCCGCTATGGAACTGAAACGTCTGGGCTTGTGTCAGAAAAGTCTTTTTGTCGTGCCAAATCATTTGACGGAACAATGGGCCAGCGAGTTTTTACGCCTGTACCCCAATGCGAAGCTGCTGGTTACCAGCAAGAAAGATTTTGAACCCGGTAATCGAAAAAAATTCTGTGCGAGAATTGCGACCGGTGATTATGATGCGGTTATCATCGGACACAGCCAGTTTGAAAGGATACCCTTGTCCGCAGAACGACAGGAGCGTCTGATTCAGGAACAGATGGATGAAATCGAGGAGGCCATCGAAGAAGCGAAAGCACAGGTTGGCGAGCATTTCACGGTAAAGCAGTTGGAAAAGCTGCGCAAGTCTCTGAAACAGAAACTGGAAAAGCTGCAAGGCGCAGACCGTAAAGATGATGTGGTTACGTTTGAACAATTGGGCGTAGACAGGTTGTTTGTAGATGAAAGTCAGGCGTTTAAGAACCTCTACTTGTACACGAAAATGCGTAATGTCGCAGGTTTGAGTACGAGCGAGGCACAAAAATCCAGCGATATGTTCGGCAAGTGTCGCTATCTGGATGAAGTCACCGGTGGCCGTGGCGTGATTTTTGCAACGGGTACACCCCTGAGCAACAGTATGACCGAAATGTACACCCTCATGCGCTATCTCCAGTACAACACCTTGCAGCAGAAAGGGCTGACCCATTTTGATGCGTGGGCATCGACTTTTGGCGAAACTACTACCGCCATCGAACTTGCCCCAGAAGGCACCGGATACCGTGCACGCACTCGTTTTGCGAAGTTCTTCAACTTGCCTGAACTGATGGCGATGTTCAAAGAAGCGGCGGATATCAAGACCAGCGACCAGCTTCATCTCCCGGTGCCTGATGCAAAATTTGAGACGGTGGTGGTCAAACCTTCGGAAATCCAACAGGACATGGTGCAGGCGTTGAGCGAACGTGCAGCCGAAGTCCACAGCGGTTCTGTTGACCCCTCTGTGGATAATATGTTGAAAATCACGTCGGATGGCCGCAAAATTGGTCTTGACCAGCGGTTGATGAATTCCGCTCTGCCCGATGACCCCAACAGCAAGTTAAATGCCTGCGTCAACAACGTCCTGCGCATCTGGAACGACACCAAGGAGCAGAAGCTGACCCAGTTGATTTTCTGCGATATGTCTACTCCCAAGGGGGACGGTTCGTTCAACGTCTATGATGATATTCGCACCAAGCTGCTCAACGCCGGTGTGCCCGAACAGGAGATCGAGTTCATCCACAACGCAGATACGGAGAACAAGAAAGCAGAACTTTTCTCCAAGGTACGCAGCGGACAGGTGCGTGTGCTGCTGGGCAGCACTGCCAAAATGGGAGCAGGGACCAACGTCCAGACGCTGCTCGTAGCGGTGCATCATCTGGATGTAGGCTGGCGTCCGTCTGATATGACCCAGCGCAACGGCAGAATCATCCGCCAAGGCAACCAAAACAAACAAGTCTACGTCTATAACTACGTCACGGAATCGACATTTGACGCCTACCTCTATCAGACCCTTGAGAATAAGCAGAAGTTCATTTCTCAGATTATGACGAGCAAATCTCCCATGCGCTCCTGCGATGATATTGATGAACAGGCTTTATCTTACGCAGAAATCAAGGCTCTGTGTGCAGGCGACCCTCGCATCCGGGAAAAGATGGACTTGGACGTGCAGGTAGCAAAATTGAAGGTGCTGCGCGGAGACTTCCAGAATCAGAAATATCGTCTGGAGGATAAGCTGCTCAAAACTTTCCCGGAGGAGATCCAGAAACAGAAAACCCGCATTGCTGCTTTACAACAGGATTCACAGATTGCAGCAGCACACCCGCAGGACAAAGAAAACTTTTGCGGCATGGCCATCAAGGGCATGGTGTACGATGACAAAAAGGCTGCGGGCGAACGGCTGCTGCTGGCTCGGCAGGAGATGCCCAATGCTGATATGATGCTGCTGGGCACCTACCGTGGCTTTGAACTGAACATTCGATTCGACAGCTTCAAAAATGAGCATCAGGCCGTACTCCGGGCAGAGTTGAGTTACCCGGTGTCGCTGGGCGATGATGCGCGCGGCAATATCACTCGTCTGGACAATGCCATCGACAATTTCGCTGACCGCATTGCAGATGCCGAAAATGCTCTGCAAAACCTTGAACAGCAGAAGCAGGCCGCAGAGGTCGAAGTGGCAAAGCCGTTTGCACAGGAGGAAGAACTGGCCGAAAAGTCTGCCCGACTTTCTGAATTGAACGCCTTGCTGAACATTGATCGCAGTTCGGCACAGGATTCTCCCGAAAAAACAGAAGAAACTCCCACAACTCGTCCGTCCGTGCTGGCTGCGCTGGAGGAAAAGGCCAACCAACCGGAACCAGTCAAGCCGTTCAAGAGTTATCTGGATAAGGAGGGGCGATAATGTGAAAAAGCGGGAACACCGTCTATTTATTCGTGTGACCGATGCAGAACGAAACCGCATTTTAAATAAGATGTATGGAATGGGCATCCACAGTCTGAGTGCCTATATCCGCAAAATGGCACTGGATGGCTACTGCCTGAACCTCGACCTTCCACAGCTGCGCCGAATGGCTTATCTGCTTCAGAATTGCAGTAACAATCTGAATCAGGTCGCCAAACGCGCTAACGAAAACGGCAAGATCTACTCTGCCGACCTTGCTGATCTGCGCACCCGGCTGGACGAACTGATTTCCATTGGCAAGCAGATTCTGACTAAACTGGCAAATCTCTAAGAAAATTCCCGCAGTTGGAGGACTGCGGGTGTACATATAATGCTTGACATCCTTGCAGTGCAATAGTCGATACCTTTATAATAAGAGCGAACAGAAAGGAAGTGCCTGATATGATGTCTATCCTGAAGAAAATTGTTCTCTTCCCGGTTTCTCTCTTTGTGGCTTTTCTGGCTCTGATGGCGAAGTGGCTGCTCACGTTGTCCAGCTATGTGGTTGCTCCGCTGATGCTCTACATCTTCGGCTGCGGCATCTACACTGCCTACCGCCAGACTTGGGATCAGTTCTTTATCCTGCTGGTAGCTGAGTTCATCTGCTTCGTTCTCTTTTTCGGTGCCACAGCCATCACCGAGGACATCAGACGTTTCAGTGAGTGGCTTGCCGAACTGTAAGAAATAGTTTTAATCGTTTGCCGCCTTCGGGCGGCATTTTTCTTTTATGGGGGTGATTCAGGATGGCTGCGACACGGCTGATCGCGTTGCACAAAAACAAGGGCAAGTCGGTTGCGGCTTGTCTGAAAAGCCGCACAGACTATGTGCAGAATCCAGATAAGACCGAACAAGGTGAACTGGTAAGCTGCTACGAGTGTAGCCCTCTGACAGTCGATGAAGAATTTATGCTTTCCAAGCGGCAGTATGAACTTGCTACCGGGCGCAGACAGAAAAGCGACATCATCGCCTATCAAATTCGACAGTCTTTCAAACCCGGTGAGATCACCGCCGAGGAAGCCAACAAGGTGGGCTATGAACTTGCCATGCGGTTTACCAAGGGCAAATACGCTTTTATCGTTGCCACCCACACAGACCGTCACCACATCCATAACCATGTGATTTTCAACTCCACCGCATTGGACGGTTCAAAAAAGTTCCGGGATTTTTTCTTTTCGGCACTGGCCGTTCAGCGGTTGAGCGACTTGATTTGTCTGGAGCATCAGCTCTCTGTTATTGAAATAAAGCCCTACCGGGAACGGCAGAAACGTACCCTCTATCCACCCAAAGAAAGCAATCGTGATAGGCTGTGTGGCATCATCGACAGCATCCTTGCAGAAAAGCCCAAGGATTACGAAGATTTTCTGCAAAAACTGGAACAACAGGGTTATGAGGTTAAGCGTGGAAAATACACTTCCGTCAAGGGCGCACGGCAGAAGCGGTTCATCCGCTTCAAAACGCTGGGGGCTGGGTACAGTGAGGATGAACTGCAAGCGGTGATTGCGGGAAAAACCGAACACCGTCCGCGTCAGACACAGCCGTTCCAAGAGCCGCCGTTCCAATTGCTGGTTGACATTCAGGCAAAGCTCTCCGAGGGCAAAAGCGAAGGCTATGCACGATGGGCGAAAAAATATAATCTGAAAGAAATGTCCAAGACGCTGATTTTCTTGCAGGAGCACAAAATTGGCAGCGCAGATGAACTGAATGAACGCACAGCGGCGGCAACAGAAAAATACCACCAGCTGGGAGATTCCATCAAAGCCGCCGAAACACGGATGGCGGAAATTGCTGTGCTGAAAACGCACATCGTCAATTACGCCAAGACCCACCCAGTCTACGATGCCTACCGGAAAGCGGGATATAGCAAAAAGTTTCTGGATACTCACCGGGAAGAAATCACACTGCACAAAGCAGCCAAGGCCGCTTTCGATGAAACTGGCTTAAAAAAGCTGCCGAAGGTCAAAGCACTGAATGCAGAGTATTCCGATCTTCTGACCCAAAAGAAAGCAGCCTACCCGGACTATCGCAAGGCACGAGAAGAAATGCAGGAGTTGGTAAAGGCACAGAAAAATATTGAATTGTTCTTCGCAGAAGAAAAAGACGCACAGGAAAAGCAGCAGACCCGATAAACGAAAGTCGCCGAGGATTCTAACCCTTTCATGGGGCGGAATCCTCGGCGACTTTTTTAGTTTATGTAGCAGCGATCCTGCGTTACGAGCCAATCTTCACACAGCCGTTGGGCTTCATCTGTTGAGCGGCACACACAATTGAACAGCTTGCCGTGCAGGGAGCAGTAGGTGTAACGGATTTTGGGCACACCGTTCTCATCCCGAAACTTTGTGTAGCGTTCCTCACCGGGCATCAGATAAAGCTGCTCCATTTCTGCATCGTCCTTTCCGTTTTCATGTGTCAGGCACACAACGCACCTATTCTATCATGAACTTAGGAATTATGCCATTGACGCTTGCACCAAAAAGCGCCCCGGATTTTCGGAGAGAGTGTGCATTGACACATTCAATAGCGTTCGGAAAGAACGCGCAGCCTGCACCGGAACGGTGCAGATCAGAAAGGGTTTGGGATTTCCCAACAAGCATTTTGCAACGCAAAATTTGCATTTGTGCGCACGAATGCACTGCTT
>NZ_JBLWFN010000004.1:0-29951 GCF_048323735.1 Faecalibacterium sp. 3 | reverse complement strand
TACAATGGTGTTGGTTCTGAGAAGTTCACAGCCAGTGAGCTATACAGATGCCCAAACCTAAGCTACAATGAAGATGTGCTGAGAGAACGAAGCATTGCTTGAGCTGAACGCTCGTACGCGCAAACTGTTCTCCGCCATCTCCATTGCAGCGTTCGATTGACGCAGGTTGAGTTATCGGCAGATAAAAATGTTGCCGTACATTCGTGTCACAAAGCAAGCTGAATCGGTAATAGGCATAGGCGGAACCGGCATTAATATCCTCGACCGCGTGGGCGGCGGCGATGCCTTCGCCAGCGGCCTCATCTACGCCATGCTGCACGACTACAAGGCCATGGATATGATCAACTTTGCCGTGGCCAGCAGCGCCATCAAGCACACCATCCACGGCGATGCCAACATCACCGACGAAGTAAGCTCCATCCGCAACCTGATGAACATGAACTACGACATCAAGCGTTGAGTTTCGCCTTAGCGCTTCCGTCTGCCGGGAACCGACCGCTGCACGTTGGTTTCCGGCTTTTTTTATACCGTCAGCGTCACAAATTGACACCAATTTATCATTCTTCACGAAGTATGTGCTAAAATCTCTTGACAGCACCTCACAAAATATGTTATCTTTTGTAAACATCCTTGAAAAGATATGACATTTTCTGGGGACCGAACACAAACCGATTTTTCTCTGGAGGAAAGACCCATGAAACAGGAGATCATCCGCAAACTGAGCGCTGCCGTGGCCATGAGCCTCGTTGTTGGCGTCTCTCTGGCCGCCTGCGGCGGCAGCAGCAGCTCCACCGCTGCCGGTGTGACTAAGACCGGCTCTGCCGACGGCTTTGGCGGTGCTGTCACCGCCACCCTGACCGTGGATGCCAACGGCACTGTTACCGACTGCAAGCTGGAAGGTGCACAGGAGACCAAAAGCATCGGCGGCGCTGCACTGGAAGAGCTGTCCAAGCAGGTCGTGGCCGCCAACGGTCCCGCCATCGACGGCGTTGCCGGTGCCACGGTGACCACCAAGGCCGTCCGGAAGGCTGTTGCCGCCGCACTGGGTGTGGAGCTGGCCGAAGAGGCTCCCGCCGACTCTGCTGCCGCAGCCCCCGCTGAGCCCGCCGCCATCGTCCCGGTGGAAGGCGGCATCCAAATCGGTCAGGCCTATGCTGCCGCCCACGGCACCAAGTGCTTCACCGAAGCGGTGGCTGTGGTGAAGGATGACGTCATCCTCGCCGCCTACCTCGACGATTTCCAGTTCACTAGCGCCGATGCAGGCGTGACCGCTGTGCCCAACTCCGACTCCGACTTTGCCGCAGGCTACGCCGAGGGCAAGGTGCTGATGTCCAAGCGGGCCAACGCTGATTATTACAGCAAGATGATGGCCGAAAAGGGCGGCTCCACGGTCGCTCTGGACGCAAACTTCGATGCCATCCAGAACTTTGCTGTCGGCAAGACCATCTCCGAGCTGGAGGATGTAGCCGCCAAGGGTGCCGAGGCTGTGGACGCCGTTTCCGGCGCAACGCTGGTGGATACCGCCGGTTATCTCTCTGCCATCGTGGATGCCGCCAAAAACGCCCAGACCACGCAGGCCGTGGAGTTCAACGGCAGTTCCGAGGACCTGAAGCTGAATGTGGTCTATGGGGCCGCCCACGGCACCAAGTGCTTCACCTCCGGCGCTGTCGCCACCGCCGGGGACACCATCGTGCTGAGCTACATTGACGAGTTCCAGTTTGCCGGTTCGGACGCCGGGGTCGTCGGTGTGCCCAACTCCGATTCTGACTTCGGCGCAGGCTACGCCGAGGGCAAGGTGCTGATGTCCAAGCGGGTCAACGCCGATTACTACAGCAAGATGATGGCCGAAAAGGCTGGTTCCACCGTTTCACTGGATGCCAACTACGACGCCATCCAGAACCACGTGAACGGCATGAGCATTGCCGACGCCGAGGCTCTGAGCAAAGATGAAAAGGCTGTGGACGCCGTTTCCGGTGCCACGCTGGTGGATACTGCCGGCTACGTTGGTGTGCTGGTGGATGCCGCAAAGTAAGGCAAGAAAAATAACGTTCCTCTGAACACAGCAGCGCCCGCCGGGAGATTTCCCGGCGGGCGCTGCTTATTTATTATACTCTGCATGAGCCGCCTCCTTCCTTACGCAAACACGCCGAACAGCTTCGCCATCCGGGACAGAAGCATAAACAGCTGTGAGAAAAGAGACAGTGCCGATGCAGTTGTAGTAAGAAACGCCATTGTGCCTCTCGGAAAGGATTCAAAGTGCCACTAAATTTTCCCGTGCAGGCATCTGTCCCGCCGCTCTCTGGCGTATTCCAGCAGTGCATTGCACGCCGGACAAAGCGCCTCGCCCCTTGTCCAATGCACGCCACAACAATACCGGCGCACCATGAGGGTAACGGTTTCGATCTCCTTTTCCTTGTTCAAGTTCTGAAGTCCTTTCTGTTTTATACATAGTTATTCAATTCTAACCATCTGGTGGAAGAAAAGGCAGACCACCTGTATGTAGTCTGCCTTTTGCCTGATGCGAAAGCCCGCAGACACGCGGGGCTTACAGCACCAGCGAGGGCGCGGTGTAGACCCGTGCCTTCAGCTCGCTGTTTAGCATATACAGCCCCTTGCTGTCACCGCCGAACAGATCCATCTTGGTAATGAGGTCAGCGGCGTTCTTCTCCTCCTCGCCCTGTTCCTTGATGAACCAGTCCAGCATCTGCATGGTGCGGAAGTCCCTGACCTCGTATGCGGCGGCGTAGATGGCATTGATGCTGGCGGTGACCAGCATCTCGTGTTCCAGTGCTTTTTTCAGCGGGGCCATGTGGTCGCCTCGTTCCCACTCCGGCTTTGCGATAGCCTCAAAGGTGACGTCCTCGCCGTTATTCTGCAAATACTGATAAAACAGCATGGCGTGATCACGTTCCTCCTGCGCCTGTACCCGGTACCAGTTCTCAAAGCCGTCCAGTCCGACGGCGGCGTAGTAGTTGGCAAAGTCCAGATACAGATAGGCGGAGTAGAACTCCTTATTGATCTGCTCGTTGAGCAGAAGAGATACGTTAGCGTTCATGATACTTCTCCTCCATAAGATTGTCTTTTCCTGCTCCCGGCATGGGGGCAGATATACCGTACCCAGAGCGATGCTGGGATGCTCCCTTTTCATCTCCAGGAACACCTGCTCCGCCTTGGGATGCTGTTGCAGCTCCGTTACGGCGGCCAATATCTCCTCTGCGTATTTTGGCGTACCGCCAACTCTCCAAATGCAAGAATGAATCTTATTATTTTGCTTTTATTATACCTATATTTTTTTCTCTGTCAACAAGCACAAAGGGCTTGTGCTCCAAAAGCTGCCTCGAAGCCGATTTTCTCAAATTATGTGACGCCGTCACAGTAAAACCGCTTGTCACGCGGTAATACTACGCATAAAAACACAGCCGCAGAGTACATCTGTGGCTGTGTTTTGTGTTCAGTTGCTCACTGTTGTGTGGACTGGATATGGAGAGACAACATATCTCCCGATCTTACATGGGTTATCTTATCTACCATCAGTCTGGCAGTTTGCCTTGCAGATATGTCGGCATCCCCACTGCGGTCGTATCCGGCCTGACCTTAAACATGGCTTTTTCAATCTACCTCCCTTATCGGTTTTCCGCGATATATTTCTCCGCCATGTGGACTGCCACCGCGCCGTCCGCCACGGCGGTGACCACCTGACGGAGGGGCTTCGTCCTCACGTCGCCCACGGCGTATACGCCGGGAATACTGGTTTCCGTGGTCTCTCCGGCCACGATATAGCCGCCGCCGTCCAGCTCCAGTTGACCCACCGCCAGCTCCGTGGCGGGCTGTCGGCCCACGCTGACAAATACGCCGTCGCAGTCCACCACGCTTTCCTCACCGGTGACGGTGTCCCGCAGGCGAACGCCGGTCAGCCTGTCCCCGGAAAGCAGCGCGGAAACGACGCTGTTCCAACGGAATTCCACGTTTTCGGCATGTGACAGCGACTCGTGATAGATCTTGGTGGCCCGCAGGGTGTCTCTGCGGTGGACGAGGATCACTTTTTTCGCCACGCGGCTGAGAAGGAGGGCATCTGCCGCGGCGGAATTGCCGCCGCCCACCACGACCACCGTTTTGCCCTTGTAAAACATCCCGTCGCAGGCGGCGCAGTAGGCCACGCCCCGGCCCAACAGCTCCGTCTCTCCGGCAACGCCCAGCGTTCTGGGATCTGCGCCGGTGGCCAGCACCACGGTTTTCCCCCGGAAGATCCCCTCGCTGGTCTCCACGAGCTTGGGAACCGCCGTCAGATCCATGCGGAGAACTTCCGCGTATTCGCTGCGTGCCCCAAAACGCTCCGCCTGCTTTTGCATCTTCTCCGCCAGAGAGAAGCCGTCGATCCCGTTCTCAAAGCCGGGATAGTTGTCGATCTGCTCGGTCAGGGCCATCTGCCCACCGGCGGACAGTTTTTCCAGCACGATGGTGTCCAGCCCCGCCCGTGCCGCGTACAGGGCGGCGGTGTAGCCGCTCGGGCCGCCGCCCACCACGAGCATATCATAAACATGATTGTTGTTCATATCTGAACCCTCCGTTATTTCGCCAAGGCTTCCTGAATGAAACGGTCGATTTCTGCCTTTGAGCCGGGCGCGATGATGGAATCCACGGCCTTTCCGTTCCGGTACAGCACCAGAGTTGGGATGTCCTCGATCCCCTCGGCCCCCGCCAGCCGCGGCTCCTCGTCAATGTTGATCTTGCCGACGGCGAGGCTGTCCGCGTATTCCTCTCCGATCTTCTCATACGCGGGGCCGATCCTCCGGCAGTAGCTGCACCAGGGCGCCCAGAAATCCACCAAAACGGGCTTTTTCTCCCGGATCGCCTGCTCAAACTGCTCCTGATTCATGTTCATAGCTGCCATATCTGTCAGCTCCTTTCCTTTGTTTGGGTATTCTCAAGACTCCGGTCTCGCCCCACACCACATCGTGACCTCAACCTGAGATGACGGTACTCTGCCCTTGGGACATAAAGCAGATGAGTAAGACCATCATCTGTACGAAAATAGCTGCGGTTTGTTGCAGCTTATTCTGCGCAGAGCTCAGCCACCAGAGCGTCCATCTGCGCTTCGCTGGTTTGGTTCAATGCACCACGCAGAGACACTACCGTTTCGTAAAGGTGGATATCCTTCATCTCCTCCAATTTGGTGCGCATCAGCCGCGCGGCAGCAGGTGCCCAAGAGCCGTCTTCAATAAGGCCAACCCGGCGGTTTCGGAATCCCTTTGTCCGTAAATGTTCCAAAAACTCCCTCATGGGCGGAAACAGTCCTCCGTCATAGGTGGCGCTGGCTAAAACCAACTTCCCGCAGTAGAACGCACTGGCAACAGCGTAGGAAAGATCTGTCACAGTGAGATCACATATGTTGACCTGTACGCCTTTTTTCTCTAATTTACCCTTGAGGGTCTTCGCCGCATGGGCAGTATTTCCATGGATGGATGCGTGGGCAATCAGTATGCTCTCCGATTCTTCTGGTTCCCATTGTGACCAGAGATCATAGAACCGCAGACACTCCTCCAGCCCTTCTGTAAGCACGGGACCGTGGAGCGGGCAGATTGTTTTGATCTCCAGCGCGGAGATTTTTTTCAGCAGAGCCTGCACCTGTGCGCCATATTTCCCGATAATATTGTAATAATACCGTCGGGCCTGCGGCACCCAGGGGGCACGGGCAGTCCGTTCCAGTGAGCCAAAGCGTCCGAAGGCATCCGCCGAGAACAGGATTTTTTCCGTTTCCTCATACGCCGTCATCACCTCCGGCCAGTGTACCATCGGCGCCAGCAGAAAGCGCAGCCGGTGCAAACCCAAGGAAAGCGTATCTCTTTCGCCAACCTCCAGCATACGGTCTTCCGACAATGCACCTGTGCCGAAGAACTGCTTGATCAGGGTAAATGTTTTCGCGTTTCCCACGATCTTCATCTCCGGGTACTTTTGTGCCAGCCGCATGAGACTGCCGGAATGATCCGGCTCCATGTGTGTGACCACAAGATAGTCGGGCCTGCGCCCCTCCAACACCCGCGCCACATTGGAAAGCCATTCTTCCGTTGCCCGTGCGTCCACGCTGTCCATCACGGCAATCTTCTCATCCAGAATGACATAGGAGTTGTAGCTCACTCCCATAGGCTGGACGGGGTACTGGTTTTCAAAGAGTGCCAATGTGTTATCATCCACCCCTACATAGCGGATGGCATCTGTTACCGTTTGGATAGCCATATAAAATATACCTCCTATTTTCCTTACTCAGACTCTGACTGATAGGTTCTTCTTTTCTAACGAAACATACGCTCAACCGCGGATCGACGGTCGCGCATTTTACCGTTGACTTGCTTCCCCCAGAGTCGTTACATGTGGTACACCGCAGCGGAGCGAAGTCCTTCCGGCAGGCCGTCGGGCGCAGCAGGTGAAAGTTCCCAGCGTACCTGCCCCGCCCACTGGGAGGCGACGGCGGAGAAGTGGAGCATGACAATACCGAGATCCAATGCGGCATCCAAATTATCGGTGTAGGCATCCTCCTGCTGCACCAAATAGATGCTGTGATCCTGCACAAGGAAGCCATAGGGCTGACGGTTGAGATAGCTGGGGGAGAGCGAAGCGGCGTAGAAGGACTGCCAGAGCATATCGTCGTAGAAGTCCATCATCTCGTCAAGCCCAGACTTGTTGCTCCAGCTCCCCATGTGAACCAAATCGTGCACGCCCTTTTTGGGCGCGTAGTACTGCTGCTCGGCCCGCACATCGATCTGAGACATACTTAGGATATTCAGCCGCAGCTTTTTTGCGGTCTTTTCCCCGTAGCCAAAGGCAACGATTGCCGCCACCTCTAACGGGGTGGCGAGAGACAGTGCCTTTTTGATTTTGTCGCTGTCGGTGAAGGTCATCCAGCAGGTGTCAATGTCCAACTCAGTCAGCTTGAGGACGAGATCTTCCATCATGTAGCCGGCGTTGATGGCCGCATAGGAATGCGGGGCAGACATAAGGAGCAGGTAGTGCGGTGCTCCGATGAGAAATTGATTATAGCCCGCTGAGCTCTCCAGCGCCGGCTGTGCATCCTTGTCCAAGACGATCAACTCCGTTGCAATCTCCGGGACAAGACGGGGGCAGGTCTTTTCATAGTAGGATCGGAGCTGGCCGATAGCCTCGCTCGGAACTTCCTTTTCGCGGAATGCGCGAACGGATCTGCGATTTTGAATCATAGCGCTGTAATTCATAGTAGTATCTCCTATTCTGATGTCTTTGGTTTTCTTATAAATCGTCTATCAGTGCGGTGCTCTTGGCGTAGGCGGTACTGCGTGCCTCAAAGAAATCGGTCTTGACCATGTTGGCGTCGGCGTACTGGCTGACCCATTCCATGCTCTCCGGTTCGCTCTCAAAGCCTGGATACAATGCGGAATAGCCAAGACTCGTCCAGCGGAGGTTGCCGAGATAGCGGATGTAATCGCTGATCATCTGCCGGTTCAGCCCCGGGATGTCGTCGCCGATTACATAATGCCCCCATGCGATCTCCTGCTCCACGCCCTCACGCATCATCTCGCGCAGCGCTTGTACGCTCTCGGCGGTGAACAACTCCGGCTGCTCCTTTTGCAGCTCCGTGATGATATTGCGGAACAGCCACAAGTGCGTGTTCTCATCGCGGTTTATGTAGCGAATCTCCTGCGCCGAGCCGGGCATCTTCCCGTTTCGGGAGAGATTGTAGAAGAACATAAAGCCGCTGTAAAAATAGATGCCCTCCAAAATATAGTTTGCCATCATCACGCGCAGCAACGTGGGAGCGTCCTTCCGCTCCTGAAACTCGTTGTAGCAGTCCCCAATGAAGGTGTTGCGGCGCAGCAGATGCTCGTCCGTTTTCCATTGGTAGAGGATGTCATTGCGCTCCACGGGGGAACAGATGGTGTCGAGCATATAGCTGTAGCTCTGTGAGTGGACACACTCCTGAAACGCCTGAATGGACAGGCAGAGATTGACCTCGTTGGCGGTAATGTAGGCGCCGATATTAGGCAGGTTCGCTGTCTGAATGGAATCCAAAAAGACAAGAAAACTCAGAATTTTATCGTAGGCGCTGCGCTCGGCTGACAGCAGGCGTGGATAGTCCTTCACATCCTGCGAGAGATTGATCTCCTCAGGGATCCAAAAGTTGTTCATGGCCTGCCGGTACCAGTCGCTGACCCAAGCGTACTTCATATTGTTGAAGTCGTTGAGGTTTGTGGTATTGCCGCCGATCATGCGCCGCAGGCGCACATCGGGGTCGCCCTCCGGGTTAAAGAGGGGCTTTTTCTTCAGTTCCGTCATGCTATCCTCCTTATGACGAGCAGCTTTCGCAGGCCTCGACCTCAAGGGCCTTGCTGCGGACATAGTAAATGGTCTTGACGCCGGCCCTCCACGCCTCCAAATACAGTCTGAGCACCTGACGCATGGAATAGTCGTTGGTGATATAGAGATTCATGCTCTGCGCCTGGTCAATATGTCTCTGGCGAAGGCCCGCGGCGCGTACCGACCAGCTTTGGTCGATCAGATGCGCTGCCTTATAGTACCACCATGTGTCCATAGAAAGCTCCGGAGCAACGCGGGGCAGCATGCTGCCCTTTTTTTCCTCTAAAAAGAATTTCTTCATAATTGGATCTATGCCCGCCGACGTGCCGGAGAGGATAGATGTGCTGGAGGTCGGTGCGACCGCCAGCAGATAGGCGTTGCGCATTCCCTGCACCGCCACCGTTTTCGCAAGCGCCCGCCACTTTTCGGAGGTATAACCCCGCTTTTCAAAATACGCGCCCGTCTGCCAGTCGCTGCCCTCAAAGAGCGCGTAACGACCCTTTTCCCGTGCCAGTGCTGTGTCCGCCTTGACGGCGGCGTAGTTGATGAGCTCGAATACTGCATCGGTGAAGGCAAGGTGCTCATCGCTCTCCCAGTGGATGCCGCGCTTTGCCAGCATGTGGTGGTAGCCGCTGACGCCCAGGCCGATGCTGCGGTACTTCTGATTGGTAAGCCGCGCGTATTCCAACGGGTAGAAGTTGAGGTCGATCACATTATCCAGTGCGCGGATGGCCGTTTCCACCGTGCGTTCCATATAGGCCTCGTCCTCCACCGGCAGATTACCGAGAGACAGACTCGCCAGATTGCAGACCACAAACTCACCTGGGCGTGTGGCCGTCACCACTATTGTGTCGCCGTTCTCCGTGTGCACCTCAGTGCTGATGTGCTCGATGGGTGCCATGTTCTGCGCGATCTCCGTACAGAGATTGGAGCAATAGATCATTCCTGTGTGGCCGTTTGGGTTCATATGATTTACACTGTCTCGATTGAAAGCGAAGGGCGTGCCGGTCTCCACTGCCGAGCGAAGCACCAGCCGCACGATGTCCTTGACGGTGACGCTGCGCTTTTCGATGCGCGGGTCATTGACGCAGTCCAGATACCGCTTCTCCCATTCTGTACCCCAGTAATCCTCCAGTGCGTAGCCCTTGACCGTGAGGATCTCATGCGGACACATGAGATGCCACGGCGCGTCTATGTTCTCCTCCGCTAGTCGCCAGAAGAGATCCGGATAGCACACGGCGGGAAACACATCATGTGCCTTCATGCGGTCGTCGCCGTTGTTAGTGCGAAGTTGAAGGAATTCCGGCAGATCCCGGTGCCATGCGTCTAAGTAAACCGCCACAGCGCCCTGCCGCATCCCCAACTGATCCACCGCCACGGCGGTGTCGTTGACCAGCCGGATCCAGCGGATAACACCGCCCGCCGCCCCTTGAAAGCCGCGGATGGTGCTGCCTGCAGCGCGCACCTTACCGAAGTACATCCCCATTCCACCGCCGAATTTAGAGACCTTTGCGAAGTTGTCCAGCGAGCGGTAGATGCCGTCCAGACTGTCCGGCACAGTGTCCACAAAGCAACTTGAAAGCTGATGGTAGGGCTTTCGTGCGTTGGACATGGTAGGTGTCGCCATCGTGACTTCCATACGGCTGAGCATATCGTAAAAGCGTTTTACCCACCCCATGCGATCAGAGCCTTCGTTCATAGCAAGATGCAGCGCGATACCCAAAAACATCTCCTGCGGTGTTTCCAGCGGCACGCGGCTGCGTGACTGGATCACATAGCGTTTGAGCAGCAGGTCAAGGCCGGAGTAGGTGAACAGCTCGTCCCGTTCCGGGCAGAGAAAGTCCTCCGCCATGGCAATCTCCTCGTGGGTATAGTGGGCAAGGATATAGTCACCGTAGAGTCCCTTATCCGTCAGATAGCGAAGCCTGCCATAGAGGTCGCTGATGCCGCGCCCCTCCCATTCCTGTGCGTTGCGACATCGAAAGGAGTGGTTCAGAAGCCGCGCCGCGATGAACTCCCACTTGGGTGCCTCTGCCGTAGTCAGCTCTACCGCCGCCTTGGTCAGTGCCTCAGCCCGCTCATCCTCCGTCATGCCCAGGCGACAGAAGCTCTCAAACTTCATTTGAAGCGCCGCGAGGGAGTAGACTTCCTCGGTAAAATCCATCTGGATGTGGCGCAGCACCTCGTCAAGCGAGTCATCCCCCACCGTCCGCGCGATGGTATGCCGGACACGGCGCAGCGCAGACCGCTTTTCGCGGTAGAGGATGTACGCCTTGGCCACCTCATAGTGTCCGCGCTCCATGAGCGTTCGCTCCACCTCGTCCTGCACACGTTCTACGGTGAGCGGCACTGTGACGGAGAGATTGTTGAGAACGGTGGCGAGGATCTCATCCATCTCTCTGCTCCCGATCTCCTTGCCCTGTCCGTCAAACGCCTTTTTCATGGCGTTGAAAATTTTCTCCTGTTGAAAGGGAACAGACTCCCCATTTCGTTTTCTGATCTCCATTTCGATCCTCTCATCTTCTCCGGTCACTTCTCATGTCCTTTTTGGAAAAGAGCGGGCAAGCGCAGTATCACGCTTGCCCGCTCTTTTTTTGAAAGCCGGTTTTTCTGCAGCCGACGCGGCGGGGCTGTTTGTTGTCTGTTGTCTTGGTTTTGGCTTTCCTGCCAGTTACTTCATAGATTCCAGAATGGCGTCCGCCAGTGCTTCCAGCTCAGTGCGCTTGTCCGTGCCCATGGACGAGGCGAGGCTGAGCCGCTCGTTGAGCACCGTCATGTTCTTAAGCTCATTGTTGACGAATTTCTGCATGAGGTCACCGGACTTCACCGCCCATGAGCCGTTTTCAATGATGGCAAAGGTGCGGTTTTGCAGATTCAGTGCCTTCATATCCATGAGGAAGTCATGCATGGCAGGGTAGATGCCGAGGTTGTAGGTCACAGAGGCCAGGACAATGTGACTGTACTTAAACGCCTCGGAGATCAGCTGGGAGACATGAGTGGAGGACACATCGTACATCGCCACCTTGCTCATGCCCTTATCGCAGAGCGACGTCGCCAGCGCCTGCGCCGCGTTCTCCGTGTTGCCGTACATAGAGGCGTAGACGATGAGCACGCCCTGGGTCTCAGGGGCATAGCGGCTCCATGTGTCGTACTTTTCAATGAACCAGCCCAGATCCTTGCGCCACACGGGGCCGTGGAGCGGGCAGATGTACTTGATCTGATCCAAAACGCCGCCGGCCTTTTTCAGCAGGAGCTGGATGTGGGGGCCGTACTTGCCCACGATGTTGGTGAGGTAGCGGCGGGCGTCGTCCAGCCAGTCCCGCTCGAAGTCCACCTCGTCGGCGAACAGCTTGCCGTCCAGCGCGCCGAAGGTGCCGAAGGCGTCGGCGGAAAAGAGGACGCCGTCGGTGACGTCGAGGGTCACCATGGCCTCCGGCCAGTGAACCATAGGCGCGCCCACAAAGGTGACGGTGTGCTTGCCGAAGGAGAAGGTGTCGCCCTCCTTCACCTCGATGCACTCATGTCCGTCCACATGGAAGCCGAACTGCCGCATGAGCATGAATGCCTTCTCATTGGAGATCAGTTTCACCTTGGGATGGCGTAGCAGGATCTCCTCGATGCAGGCGGCGTGATCCGGCTCCAGATGGTTGACCAGCAGGTAGTCCAGCTCGCGGCCATCCAGCACATACGCCAGATTTTCCAAAAGCTGGCGGCAGGCAGACCAGTCCACCGTGTCAAAGAGCACCGTCTTTTCATCCAGCAGGCAGTAGGCGTTGTAGCTTACGCCCCGGGGAATGGGAAAGCAGTTTTCAAACAGGGCCAGGCGATGGTCGTTGGCGCCCACCCAGTAGAGGTCGTTCGTTACTTTACGCACGCAATACATCTTATCTTGCCTCCTTCACGGCCTCAAGCCTTTACAAATTGATCCTTCGTCTCCGCGCACTCGGGACACACCCACTCGGCGGGAAGCTGCTCAAAGAGCGTACCGGGCGCGATCTCGCCGTCCTCGTCGCCCAACTCCGGCACATACTCGTAGCCGCAGCCGCTGCAGACGTAGCGGTCGCCGATGGGGGCGGGCTTCGGCGGCGTGGGCCGCTTCATCTTTACCATGGGCGGCGCGGGCAGCTTTTCGCCGCTATCCAGCGCGGCAGTGAGCAGGGGCAGGATCTCCTCCACATCGCCCACGATGCCGTAGTCGCAGTTCTTGAAGATAGGCGCGTTACCGTTCTTATTGATGGCCACGATGGTGGAGGCGTCCTTGATGCCCTTAAGGTGCTGGGATGCGCCGGAGATGCCGCAGGCGATGTACAGATTGCCGGTGAACTTCTGACCGGACATACCCACATAGCGGTTCAGCGGCAGATATTTGAGAGTCTCCGCCACAGGGCGGGAAGAACCGATGGCCGCGCCGGCGGCCTTGGCCAGCGACTCTACCAGTTTCATGTTCTTTTTCTCCCCGATGCCCTTGCCCGCGGAGACCACCCGTTCCGCCTGCGGGATGGGCGTATCCATAGGGATGCCCACGGAGAAGTCGTGACCATCCTTCTTCAGCGCCGCCACAAGGTCGGCCACCTGCTGGGCAGCATCCCCCTCCCGGAAGATGGTCTTTTTGCGAATGCCGGTGATGGGCGCGGGTTTCTTGGCCGCCGAACGGCTCTCGCCGCCGGAGCTCTTGCCCAGCCTGCCCAACAGATGAGAGGCGATGACCACCCGCTGGATCTCGTTAGTGCCCTCGTAGAGGGTGGTGATCTTGGCGTCGCGGTAGGCCCGTTCCACCTCCATGCCCTTGAGGTAGCCGCTGCCGCCGTGGATCTGCAAGGCATCGTTGGTGACCTCCAGCGCGATGTCCGAGGCGTACATCTTCGCCATGGCGGACTCCATGCCGTAAGGCGCGTGCTGCTCCTTCAGCTCCGCCGCGGAGTAGATGAGGAACCGAGCGCAGCGCAGCTTGGTTGCCATATCTGCCAGCTTGAAGGCGATGCTCTGCTGGGCCGCGATGGGCTTGCCGAACTGGACGCGCTCCTTGGAATAGCTCAACGCGTGCTCAAACGCGCCCTGGGCGATGCCCAGCGCCTGCGCGGCGATGCCGATGCGTCCGCCGTCCAGCGTGGACATGGCAATCTTGAAGCCCTCGCCCTCCTTGCCCAATAGGTTTTCCTTGGGAACCTTCACGTTGTTGAAGATCAGCTCCGCCGTGGAGGAGGAGCGAATACCCATCTTGTCATAGTGGTCGCCGAACTCAAAGCCCTTCCAGCCCTTCTCCACGATGAAAGCGGAGATGCCCCGGGTGCCGATGTCCGGCGTGGTGACGGCGAAAACCACATAGGTGTCCGCCTTAGGGGCGTTGGTAATGAAGATCTTGCCGCCGTTGAGGAGGTAGTAGTCCCCCTTATCCAGCGCCGTGGTCTCCGTGCCGCCGGCGTCGGATCCGGCGTTGGTCTCCGTAAGGCCGAAGGCGCCGATCTTCTCGCCCTTGGCCAGCGGAACCAGATATTTCTTCTTCTGCTCCTCGGTGCCATAGGCGAAAATGGGCCATGAGCCGAGGGAGACGTGGGCGGAGAGGATTACGCCCGTGCCGCCGTCCACACGGGCCAGCTCCTCCACCGCGATGGCGTAGCTCAGAGCATCAAGACCGGCACCGCCGTACTCCTTGGGGTAGGGAATGCCCATCCAGCCCAGCTTACCCAGCTTCTTGACAGCCTCCTCGGGAAACTCATTGTTCTGATCCATTAAAAATGCGAGGGGCTTGATCTCCTCCTCCGCAAAACTCCGGATCTTCGCGCGCAGCTCTTCGTGCGCCGACGTGGTTTGAAACAGCATACGGGTACCTCCTTTTAAAATTTTACAGCTTGCTTGTATCTTGGGGATCGAATCCGCCGGTCAGCAGCCTGCGCAGGCTCACGGCACGGAACGCCTCGTCCTGCTTTTGCTGCAAGGCCGCCAGCTGACAGTGGATGGTGCACCGCCCATGCTTGTCCTGCCAGCGGCATTCATATCCCGGCTCCATGCAGGCGCACAGGATGCCTCGCTCCCCCACGACCCCCATGAGATCGTAGAGGGAGGTCGCGTCCAGATCGCAGGACAGCTCGCAGCCGCCGAGAGCGCCGCGGCTCACCCGCACCAAATTGCCGGCGGAGAGTTTGCGCAGAATCTGGTAGGCAAACTGATTGGGGATCAATTCCGTTTCCGACATCTCGGCCACCGAATGCTTCTCCCCGTCCAGCAGCACCCGCAAAATGCGCAGCGCGTAGTCCGTCTCTTTGGTGATGATCATGCTCCACATCCTCTTTTCGCTTGCTTGTTAATACCATCATATCAATCTTGATAAAATTTGTCAAGATAATTTCAAAAAAAAATATCGCTTTAATACAGACCGCCCCAGCCCGGGTCAGCTTCGCTTTCCATTCAGCGAAAAGCCATGTTCCTTACAATTATAGAAGCCGAAAAAGCTGTGCCGTGGCAGTCCGCCGAAAGCAGAAAAGACTATGCCTGAAAACCAGAAAGCGGAGAAATTGGTTGGGGCTCGCAGGGGTCGCCCATCCAAGGCGGATGAGGCGGTCCCTGGCAAGCCTAAGCTATCCAACCGAAACAAGCAATAAAGTGCGTGCTTTTCATTTTATTCATGCCGATCATTCTTGGGAGACAGTAGAAAAATTTCCATTGTTATTGACATGATGTGCGTTACAGAGTAAAGTATTCATCAAGACTGATTCGCAATAAAGTATATCATGGTCGTTCCGTGATCGAGGTCGTTATGATAAAAGGAAATGTAAAAATAGATCGCAAAAATCTCATCAGCATCCTGCAAAGCTGCCTTGTGCTGATTTTGGTGATCCTTGTCGCTCTGATGATGGTCGAGATCGGCAACCTGAAGGGCACGGCCCGCGTCATCAATTATGCCGGTCTGGTGCGCGGAGCCACGCAGCGGGCGGTAAAGCTGGAGATCACAGGCACCCGAAACGATGAGTTGATCGCGTATTTAGACGATATTTTAAGCGATCTGACATCCGGGAATGGGCACTACGAATTGGTAAAGCTCAAGGACGCGGCCTATCAGGAAAGGCTGGACATCCAGCGTGCCTACTGGGAGCGGCTCAAGGCGGAGGTCGCGGCGGCCAGACAGCGTGGATATGAGAACACCCAAATCGTTGCCATGAGCGAGACCTATTTTGAAATGGCGGACGAAACGGTGTCTGCCGCGGAACATTATTCAGAAAAGATCGCCATGAAGATCCGCACTATTGAGATCCTCTCGGCACTGGATATGCTGTGCCTGGTGATCCTGATCATGCTCCAGACCGCCATGGCACTGAAAATGGCCCGGAAAAACCAACTGCTGGAGCAGAAGGCATACATCGACATCCATACCGGCCTGCCCAACAAAGGCTCCTGCGAGGAGCTTCTCAACAACAGGGAAATTCTCCGGGAGCCTACGGCCTGCGTCATATTTGACCTGAACAATCTAAAAACCGTCAACGATACGAGGGGTCATTCGGCGGGTGACCAACTGATCCTGAGCTTTGCCCGGCTTTTACGCCGGGTGATCCCGGAAAAGCATTTCGTGGGCAGATACGGCGGCGATGAATTTATGGCGGTCATTTACCATACGGACCGGCAGGAGGTGGAGGGCATACTGGACAGTCTGCGCAGGGAAGCCGATGCTGCAAACCGTGACAGCAATCAGCTTCCTCTCAGCTACGCCTACGGTTGGGCGATCTCCACCGATTATGAAGGCTGCGTCATGCAAATGCTGCTGAACAAGGCCGACTATTGCATGTACGAAAATAAGCGAGCCTACTACGCCACCCACGACCGGAGAGCGCCCAGGTCATAAGGCTCTTTTCAAACGAAAAACAGCAAGAACGAATTCGTCGCCACTATTGCGAAAAAAGCCTGGCCTGACGAAGAAAGGACAGGGAGGCGGCACTGAACGTCCACGTCGCAGTTGTGATGGAGGTACTGAAGGCTGGTGGCAGCGTGCAGTTCATTAGCTTCGTTAGCTTTGAGGTGAAGGGGTGCGCTGCCCGATCTGCCGGTTCGATGGTTTGCTGTACAGGAAACTCACCAGCAGGTACTTTACGATGAACACTGGGGCGAGGGGCGGACGACTATCTTCTTTGCTGCACAACTGCACCATTTTCTCATACACGGACGGTAGATCCAGCACTGCCTCACATTTCCGGAGGATGGTCTCCTGCTGCATTAGATACTCAATTAATCCGCCAAGCTGATCTGGCCATTGCTGTAACGATACATAGCTGCCCTCCAGGTACAAGGTTTTTGCTGGATTTTTGCCAGTTCTCTTGCTCCAATTATACCACAGATTGGCCTCTATGGATTGAAATATAAGGCTTTTTCTTTTATTCAGTGCATATTAAGTTAGGATGTGCAGTAGATGCTCCATTTTAGCGTTTATCTGGAGATTGCCAAAGGATAAATAGAAGCAGTATTATGATGAGCAGCTTGCCGCAGAAAAACAGCGCACCGAGCGGGTGACCAAGCGCATTTTGACCGAGGAAGAAATGTCGGCTCTGTCCGATCGGCTGATGCAGGTCACCAAGGGCATGACCATCACGGTGCGGTACTTCAAGGAGGATACCGCCCACCCGGAGATTCCCGCAGTGGGCAACTACGTCACCCTGACTGGCAAGGCAGACCGCATCGACCCGGTGTTCCGCACCTTGCAGGTGGGCGACACCGTAGTGCCCTTTGAAGATCTGGTGGAGGTCAGTGGGGAGGGTATCATGGAGATCGACCAATATCTCGGCATCTCCGAGGAATAAAAAACGCTGGGAGAAATCTCCCAGCGCAAGCAGCCCTAATCACGGTACCGATATGTGCCAAGCCAAAGCGGACCCAGCACCCACAACCAAGTCAGTGAAACCGTTCTCGTCACTTTTAATACCGTAAGCACCAGCGTTAAAGCAAATAAGAGGGTCATTGCAATTATTTCGGAACGGTCAGGTTTCTTATCCATACGCAGATCACCTCGAAAATCCGGTCACATCTGCGAAATAGTATAAAAGTCAGTATGCTTCATCCGGTTCGGTAGGTGCTGCGGTAATATCGCGGTAGAAAGTGGCCCATGCAGCTTCCTCATAGGGGCGTACAAAAAAGAAGCCAATGCTCAATGGAATTGTCAGCAGAAGAAAAAGAGAAATCGCCATAGCCTCTGAACCGGTGAAATATTTGAGAACCAGAAAACCCCCGGCATACAGTGGCAACGAACAGAGCAGCTCCCAGCCAATGAAGCTGAAATCCAGACAGAACAGCCGCCATTTGTTGCCGTCCATAATCCGCCGGGATTCTGTGATCGCTTCATTTGCAGTCAACGAAGGATGTTCGGACATGATGTAAGGTGTCATCGCATAGCTGTATGTTTTCACGATTCCCGGAATCACCAACAGCAGCGACCAGAGGGCGATGTACAGACCCTGCAGGAATTTCATGCAGAAGCCATCCCACAGACGATCTTTCTGAGAGAACAAGTCCGAGATGGCAGCATCATTTCCATCTACAAGGTTCAGATTAAAATGAGCATATCCCAGTTGAACTGCACCGCCCACGATCAGTTGGAGGATTGCCCACAGACCAATGCCGACAAGCAAAACAGCAAGCAGCCGACCGCCGTTTGGCTGGGCGAACAGGTTAAAATGAATGTCCTTTGCCTGATTGGAATTGGAAACGACACTGTTGGAACTGCTCACAATGGTAGCACCGAGCGCACTGGCGGCAATACCTGTCAGAACAGCAGTTTTCCATTTTCCGCGCAGAGCATCGAGAGCGAGCATACGATAGTCGGCAGATATTTTCATAAAAGCAACCTCCTGTCTGAAAATGGCAAGTATGTGTGAAAAGGAATATGATACGCCACTTTAATTTAGATACGTTTGAAACGCTGAAAAAATTGCAGCATGAATGAAAAAGAGGCTGTTGCACCGGCTTTTATCCGTGTGCAACAGCCCCTTCCTTTACTTCAGCAGCTTGTCCAGTTCATCATATTGCATTACTGGAGCTTTGCAAGGATTTCTTCAGCCGTCATACCGCTGGCAAGCAGCTTCTTCAGCACATCTTCTGCTTCGCCCTTCTTTGCTTCTTCTGCTGCCTTTGCTTCGGCGGCAGCTTTTTTGTTTTCGGCTTTGGCAAGTTCCTTGGTGGCGGCTTTCAATTCTGCTTTCTTGGCTTTCAGCTGCGTTTTCAGATCATCGAGATTTGCAGTCAGCGTAGCAACCTCAGATTCGATTTTTTCCTTTTCAGCGGTCTTTTCTGCAACGACGGCTGCATAATCAACGCTGGCCTTTACAGTACGAGCCTTATTCTTGCTTCCCTTGGGTCTTGCCATAATAATTTCCTCCCATACAGTGAAATAATTTGATACTTACAAGTATATTCCAAATAGTCAGAATTGCAATAGGTAACCTGAGCTGTTTTCAACTGCTACTGTGCCACATCAGAAGGTAGGGCTTCATAATGGCAAGATACTTATCGCGTGCAGAACTTTCGTGCATATGCTTCTTGAGAATCCATCTAGTGAATACCGACACCCTCCATGATCTTTTCTATCCAATTTGTGGAAGAATCATTTTTCTCACTAAATGACCCCAAATAATGTGACGAACTCTCAACCTCTATTATTACACCATCCGGCATTCTGTATTTTTCTAAACTGAGATTCAAACCTTTAAGTGGGATTGTTCTAGCCAGTTGAGGGATAGAAACTGTATGGAGAATATCAATTTTTGATAAACCTCTATACGTTTCTGTCTTTTCGGCTTCACTTAGCAAACGTTCTGCATACTGATTTGAAATAACTTGTATGCGAAATTGTTCTTTTTCATCCTCGTTCATCTCAAGTGGAACGCCGTGCAATGTGTCCACAATATAGGACGAAATTTTAGCGAAGTGCTCGTCAAAATCAGTGGTATTCAAATTTTCTTCCTGATTCACTTCACTCTGCATGTACGGTCACCTCACTTTCCTTTTTTTTAGGCATAAACCAATAAAACATAACACAAAATGCTAAAGCAAACACAACACCAAAAACATTTTGACTCACTCTAAGACTAACCGCTCCTTGTAGTCCATATGTCTCTGCAGCAATGGCTAAAGCACCAAATGTGTTAAATACTGCCTGCCAGCCATATTGTGCTGAAAATCCTACACCGATTCCACCAAGAATTCCTATATATGCATAGATTGACGAAGGAAGCAGAAAATATAATACTGTAAAACATATAACACCTGCAATATTTCCGACAATCCTTTTACGGACTCTGTAGTGCATATCTTCCATAGACGGCAAAATCACGGACATGGCCGCAATACCAGCCCACATTGCACGTGGCATATTACAAAGTTCTGCAATGCAAAGGACAATCGGTACGCATAAAATCTGACATAGCTGCCATTTTGTTCTGGAAGAAGTGATATCAAATTCTTGTATCAGATCTTTCAGATTTCTTTTATAAGTTCTGTTTTTATGATTTCGATAAAATACGAAGCAGGTAAGTGCTGCACCTAAAGCCATTCCGACTAATCGCATCTGATAGCTTTTTCCCGTAACATCATAACCATATAGCAGCAGATACCCAAGAACCAATGTAGATTGATTAAACATGGATGGATTATGGCATCCGAACAGAATCAACACAGCCAGTGCCGCAATATTTAACAGCATTCCCAATACCGGTGAAAACTGATTTGCTAAATGCGGACATACAGTCATAATTACAAAGAACAAAGCCAAAAGCATCGTAGATTGTCCGGTGTGGATCCCCAGATCCGCATTCCTAAACACCATGAGACATAATAAGACTACTACACCTACAATGCTGTTCTCATTTCCAAATAGGATGCTGAAAATACTAACAAAGAAAAAACAAAATGCCATTGTAGCAGCTATCTTCACCAGATATACCCACATATGATATAGTTTTTCTTTTAGTGTTTCACTCTTTTTCAACAGGTTTTTAGAACCTGCCTGATTTAACTGCAACTCCTGATAAAATGTCATATAAATCCTCCCATCTTCTAATTTATCTTAAAACTAGATAATCTCATCTTTCTGCTTTGGCAGCTCTATAACAAATCTGCATCCACCATATTCACGGTTTTCTGCTTTGATTGTTCCTCCGGCACTATCTACAATCCGTTTTACAAGTGCAAGACCTAGGCCATTTCCTTCTGCTTTATGAGATCCATCTACCTGATAGAACTTGTCAAATATTCTGGATTTTACATCATCCTCTATTCCTGGTCCTTCATCTTCCAGAATGAACTTAACAGAATCCTGTTCTTGTTTCAGAAACATCGTAATTGTCCCCTTTGAAGGGCTGAACTTAATCGCATTATCTAAAAGATTTATCCAGATATGCATAAAAAGTCCTTCATTCGCAGTATATTTAACTTCCTCCAATTCTACCTGAAAACCAATTTCTTTTTCTGTCCATTTTGTTTCCAATGAAAGAACTGCCTGGCGGATCTGTTCATCCAGACGATATTCTGTTTTTTTCATTGGTATATTCTGATTCTCTAACTTGGATAACAGCAAAATATTACCAACCAATCCGGAAAGTCTTTGGGTGTTAAATAAGATTTTTTCTACATATTCCTCTTGATCCGGAGACAGTTCTTCTCCCTGAAGCAGCATTGTATATCCTTCAATGGCATTAATCGGGGTCTTAAACTCATGAGAAACATCAGATACAAAATCCATCTGCAGCACCTCTGTTGCACGAAGTTCTTTTGTCATAACGTTAAAACTTTGATAAGATTCTCCAACTTCTGCTATACGGCTGTTCGTTTCCAAATGCTGTTCAAAATCTCCCCGAGAAACTTCCTTCATTGCTTTACTAAGTCTTGTAATTGGTTCCAGTAACTTTGCATTAATAAAGGAAGTGATCAGCCCTGCAATCAATGTATTGAAAATCAAAAGCCAGCCAAGCACAGGTATGCTGCCCGGCAGATTAAAAAAATGATTCAAAAAAGCAAATAATAACGCAGATATGACTGTTGAAAATACAAGTGCCAGCCAGATTGCACCAGTCAGACAGGATCGGATCCGCAATCCTTTTTCTTTCTTTTGTTCCATTATTTTTTCACCACCTTGTATCCAATTCCACGCATTGTTACGATTTCAAAATCAGGGTTATCTTTCAAACGCTCCCTGATTCTTCCTATATGTACCTCTATCGTATGTGGGTCTGCCTCCGTCTCGTATCCCCATACTTCATCCATCAACTGTTGTTTTGTAAATATTCTGCCTGGCGAAGCTGCAAGCTTATATAAAAGCAGGAATTCTTTTTTAGGCAAAACAAGACTTTCCTTATCAGTTGTAACCGTCATTGCATCATAATCAAACTCTGTTGAACCGATCACAATTTTGTGTTCATTCAGTATCTGTGCACGGCGAAGCAGTGCTCCGACTCTTAAAACCATTTCATTCACATTTACCGGTTTTACCATATAATCGTCACTTCCCGAAAGAAATCCCTGGCGCATATCATCAAAGGAACCTTTCGCAGTGATCATAAGTACAGGTATCTGATATCCTGCTGAACGGAGTTCCGACACCAGTTCATAACCATCCATAACCGGCATCATAATATCAGAAATGATCAGATCAATATATTCCTTAACCAATACTTCTAATGCCTGTGCTCCATCCGATGCACTTTTGACTTGATATCCATTCTTCTCAAGCACTTTTTGGAATAGCTGGCTTAATTCTTTATCATCTTCTACAATCAATATTTGAAACACGTTTTCCTTCCTCCTTATTAAAACAGATACCTTGCCCATCCAAGCAGATGCTGTACCAAAAATATTTTTCTCTGACGTTTCTTTGTTAATTCGATTGGCTCTACATGATATGGATCACGATAGGTTCCATCTTCCAATACCTGGCGGGACACTCTTTCATAGTCCATCATGCCCTCTTCCAACTGTTTATTAATATCTTTACTGCGAATTACAAGCATCAGTTCCGTATCCAGATATGCACTTCTCATGTCCATATTAAAGGAACCGATTACAGACAGATCATCGTCAATCAGAATACTTTTTCCGTGGTATGAATAACCGCCTTCATATTCCCAGATATTAATTCCTGTACTTAAGATTCTATTTCTGTTTTTCGCATAATCGGCAGCCCCAAATGGATTCCCATTATTCGCAACTGAATTTGTCATGATAGAAAAATCTGAAACGTTCTCTGCAATCTCCTCCCATGTATTATACATCATATCATTACAGATAATATATGGCGTGTGGATCTTCACACGATTTTTTGCATTTTTCATCAATTCTCCCAACTGATACCACACTACTGGTTCTTTGGAACCTGTGTGAATAGGATTTGACACTAATGCAATCTTTTCTGTCTCAAAAGTTTCGTCCGTGTAATCGGTATCGCAGATTCTTTCCTTATTCTCTTCAAAATATTTCTGATAGCCGTTCTGCAGCTCTAAAACTGCGTTCTTTACAGATTTTCTATTTGCCAGTTTTTTATTGTCATGAAAATAATCACTGTCTTCTTGTTCCCATATCGTTTCAAAATACTCTAACAACTGGTTAACTGAATTTTCTTTCTCAGGTTCATCGCAAACCACTAACACGTCTCTGTCATAGTTTTTATGTCCCGGAAAATCACCCAGGAAATAATTGTATGTATTTCTTCCCCCAAGAATATATCTCTTTCCATCTGCAATCAAATATTTATCATGCATTCTACCCATTATTTTCCACGGTTTCAACGGATTGGCCTTATTATACAGTTTAATTTCAACATTCTCATGGGAAGATAATCCATAGAAATACGGATTTCCTTCCATATCAATCCAGCTCTCCATTCCATCTACTAACAGACGAATATGTACACCTCTGTCTGCCGCATCATGCAGTGCTCCTAAGATCAATTTTCCACTTTCATCGGATTGAAATGCAAAAGTAGAAAGAATAATTTCCTTTTTTGCATTCTTGATCAAACGCACTCTTTGTAAAAGCGCTTCTGGATTCTTTTCTATGATTACTGCCCGTTCTGTATTTTCACTGCATTCGTTCCATGACCCATTTTTTGTTTCTTTTTTGGTTGTATTGGACACTTTCGGCTGCTTTTTATATGCAACACAGATTCCGAGCAATTCATAAAAAGCCACACATAAAAAAATTGCCAGTATAACAAGAAGGATTTTACATATTTTATGCTTTTTCATTGTACATCACTTGATTCCTTTTTATTTCTTATTCTTATTCATTAGCAATACAATACAATAGAAAACTCAATTTAACCTCAACAAGGTTTGTTTTTTCATCCATGCAAAATCTTCTTTGTACAACAGACTGTTAGATATAGCAAAAACGGCCTTTCAAAAACAGTTGACTTCTAAATCAACTGTTTTTTGAAAGGTCGTATCATCAGATTCTTATAGCAATCCAGCAAATAATCTCATAAATAATTGTCCCAGTCGCAAATATGCACTTCGTCCGGTTTGATATTGGTCTGTCACATCACGACATTCTCCCATCGTTCTTATCAGATCATTTTTTATTTCCACAACTGCCTGACAATCTGCCATAAAACAGCCGTTTTCAAAATGGTGATATAAACTTCGATAATCCAAATTAATTGTTCCACAAGTTGCCATACAGTCATCTGCCACACTCATTTTTGCATGACAGAAACCAGGAGTCCACTCATAAACACGAACACCATGTTTAACTAATCCATGATAAAAAGAACGAGTTACACTATAAATGAATTTTTTATCAGGGATACCAGGTGTGATAATTCTTACGTCTACCCCTCGCTTAGCAGCCAGACATAACGCATGCGTCATTTCATCTGTTATGATTAGATATGGAGTCATAAACCAACAATATTTTTCAGCTTTATTTATCATACTGATATAAACTTCTTCTCCGACCTGCTCATTATCCATAGGACTGTCTGCATAAGGCTGAACAAAACCTGTTTGCTGTGCTTTATAATCGTAATGAATAATGTATTTACTAAAATCAGTATCATTCGTAGCTTTTTCACTAACAGCATTCCACATTTCTAAAAATGTCACTGTAAGCGACTGAACAGCATCTCCTTCTAAACGAATACCTGTATCTTTCCACTGTCCATACGGGTGTGTGTAATTAAAATATTCGTTTGCTAGATTATATCCACCTGTAAATCCGACTTTTCCATCAATAACTGTTATTTTTCTATGATCACGATTGTTCAAAAACAGATTTAAACCTGGCATAAACGGATTGAATACACGGCAATGAATTCCTATTGTCTCCATTTTTTTCACAAAATCTGTGTTAATAAAGCCTATAGAACCCATATCATCGTAGAATACTCTAACTTCCACACCTGCTTTTACTCGCTCTTCCAGAACATCTTGAATCTTATGCCATGCTTCAGCGTCTTCTATCGCATGATATTCCATAAAGATAAACTTTTGTGCTTTCTCCAAATCCTTAAGCTGTGCCTCTAATCCTTTCACTGCTTCATCAAAATACACAATATCCGTATTCTGATAGATTGGATACTGCGAATTTCTTTGTATGTAACTTGCTATATTTCCTGCTTTCGGAATTGTTTCTTTTATTCTGCTCAAACACTCCTGACTGTCCGGAAGCATTGGTAACAATTTGCTATCAATTTCTGCATACCGCTCACGCATTTTATGTGTGCCACCATTCAAACCAATCAACAAATACAGGCCTACACCCATAATTGGGAAAATTAGAATTAAGATGACCCAAGGCATTTTCATAGAGGATGTCTTATTTGATGCGTACAATCCCAAAACCAAGATCCCACTCAAAATCCTTGTAAATAAATTTATGACTTCTGCATATTCATTCAAGCGTGTTACGATAGTAATAATAAAAATCACTTCCAGAAGAATGCAGATTATGGAAAAACACAGCCGTTTTACCCCATTTTTTGTTTTTGCTTTGCCCTCTAAAGTATCTTGTTTCATATATATTCCGCCTTCCTACTTGCTCAGTTTTCTCCCTAAATTTCGTGGAACATACCAATTTTGTCTTTTATTCTCTGCATTTTATTACACCGGACTGGATAAGTTTGGTGCGGATGTCCTCATACAGTGAAATAATTTGATACTTACAAGTATATTCCAAATAGTCAGAATTGCAATAGGTATGACAAACAAAAATACCCGGCAGATTCTTTATGAAAAATCTGCCGGATATAGACCGGATGCCCTTGGGGCGTTCCATTCTGAAAAATTGCAGGGCAAATGCAAGCTGTGTTAACTGTTATGTAACCTTGTCAATCAATCTTCCAATCTTCCATGGTCGCAACCAAGCGAGAGATAATGCTCAATCTCCCCTCTCAGCACCATCTGTGCGTACTCCAGCGGTTTATTGTACAGCAGCCAGTCTAGTTCTGCCCGCTGTGCCGGGGTGTTGCCGTATTCGTCCTCCACGGCGATGCAGTCGATGGCAAGGGTAGTGCCATCCTCGAACCGGGCTTCCACCCGGTTAGTGTCCATGTTATAGTGGCAGGAAATCAATTTGTTCATACTAGAACCTCCTGTATGTATTCATCCTCTGAATCCAGTTGGTCGTGTCACTGCTCGTATGAATTTAAGGCAACTGAATTCATCACGAGTTATTATGGCACACCCCAAAAGGTTTGTGAAGATTATCGTCAAATGCTTGAAAATGCACTGAGAACTCAAGAATTGTGATCCCTAAAGAGTGGGAGCATTCCAACATAGGAATACTTCCACTTCTTTTTGTTGTCAGAACCACATATAAAATGACTGCTACATCTTGATGCGTGAATGCTATTGGGAATAAATAGAAGCAATATTAAAGCCGTTCACCGCACAGGTTTTCTAGCTCGGTGAACGGCTTTTTTCTGCCATATTTACAAATATGAAGAATCGAAAAAGTCTTTTAATGTAATTCCCAAACCCTGACAAATTCTTTCAATCGTCTCTACGCTTAACTGCCCTCCTCGACGGGCAGTACTTTGGATTGTGGAGTACGATATCCCGCATTTTTTTGTCAACACACATAGATTCATATCACGCTCTTGCATCAAATCCTGAACACGCTTGATCGTATCCACGAAAATCCCTCCCATCTTTTTAGTTCAAAACTTTTCCAACGATCTCAAATCTTTGCTCTGGAGATATAAGGATCGGCGAATATTTGGTGTTAAGAGAAACCAAAACCGGTTGGTTATGCACCACGCCATAGCTGTCGGTAAGGAGCTCTGCTTGGGACTTGTCTGGGGTATGTTCATCGTATTTTTTCAGATATCCGCAGTCATCATATACGAATATCCCGATATCTCCGCATTCAAGTTCTTCGCAGCGCTTCACCCATACGATTTGTCCGTCATGATAACGCGGCTCCATACTATCGCCACTAACGTATATCCCAAACTCAGTCCCTGCCGGAACGCTACTGGCAGGCACCTGTATCTGCTGGAACATTTCACCTTCAAGAAAAGCTCCTAGACCTGCCGATACTGGCAACTCTGATACTGGCATCGTTATGCAGTCGATTTTCGCAGGCTCTTCTGTGCCTGGCTGGTAGCGCCGAGATGCAATCAAGTCCATTTCGTACTCGGCGACTTTTTTTTGCCCGATGGCATTTAGAAGGGCGGGTTTCTGAAAGGTCTTTGTAAAGTAGGAAGGTCCTTCCTTGATGTTCAATGCGTGGCAGATTGCAACCAGTTGGTAGATGCTGGGAGTGGTGTATCCTTTTTCCCATTTACTGATTCCCTTATCACTGACATCGACGCCATAGTGGCGGAGAAGTTCGGAGAAAGTTACAAGTGAATAACCATTCCTTTTTCGTACAGCTGCGAGAATCAGACCAACCTCATTACTATCCCTTGCGGCGACTGCATCATAGCACACCGTAGATGGGGCTATGTGCATTTTGGTGAGCGCAGTTTTCTTTTTCATAGCAAGAACACTCCTTTGTGATCCGGTAGCTCTATTATAGTATAGAAAACATAAGAAATCAACAAGAAATCTCCAAAATAGCGACAAATGCGTAATTGACATCTCCATAAAGTGGGCGTATAATCGAATCAAATCCACAAATAACAGCTTTTTGGTGTTAATTCTGGACCGAAATCGTGTGTATTTGGCGTTTTTGAGAGGTGATAATATGAGAAAAGAAAATGTAAGATGCCCGATGTGCGGAACCATGAACTATGATGTAGATCTTGATGCAACCGACGGCTGGACAAAATGCCGTCTGTGCAAAGCAGTAACCTGCTCTATGGATGAGTGGAAAAAGCATACAGTGTCCGTTCCTCTGTTAAACGAAAAACAGCTCGTGGCACGCAGTATGATTCGCAAGTAATGCACGCTGCGTTCTGATAAATCTGCAAAAAGGAGGAATTCTGATGTGTGGTGATTACAACCTTCGCCGTGAGAAAAGATACGTCGAAGTTGATGTTCGTTTTACTCCTGACGGCAAGATCCGTCCTCTTGCCATAAACTATGACAAGACTCGCACTTATGGAATTGATCGTGTCTTGGCAGTCAAGCACGGTACATCACGTTTTGGCGTGAAAGGACATTGCTTCACCTGCCTGATTTGCGGGCAGAAGCGGAATCTTTGGCTTGAAAAGGGCAAGTGGTTCGTGGAAGCCTACTGTGCCACATCAGAAGGTAGGGCTTCATAATGGCAAGATACTTATCGCGTGCAGAACTTTCGTGCATAGCAGGCAAATATATTGAAATGTACTATGCACTCTTCGGGATAAGCAAAAATGACCCCGCTCCTATTAACCCAGAGCAGTTTGCAAATTCTGTTCTTGGACTGAACCTGAAGATGTTGCCGCTGTGTAGCGATGGTCACATCCTTGGATTAACGGTTTTCCAGAGATGTAGCTTCACAGCAACCCTTGAGGATGGAACAAAGCTTGTTGAAGTATTTATGCCGAGGGATATCGTAATCGATTCTGCTCTTGCGGCAGACAGATGCACTGGATGCCGGAATTTCACAATAGCGCATGAAGCAGCACATCAGATTTTGGCTGATCTGTTTCCGAACGACTACGGAAAAGCAGTCAAGTGCCGTGGGCACATTGCCTATCGGGAACGAAACGGAAAGCCCTCGTGGGAAGAATGGCAGGCGGATGCCCTTGCAGCAGAGCTGCTGATGCCAACATTTCTGATCAATGCCGAAATAGAACGTGTAGCGTTGACTCTGCCAAATGGGATTCTGTACAAATCAGTGTCTGACCCTAACTATGAAAAAATTCTGGAGATGGCTCGACGGATTGGGGTTTCTTGGTCTGCAATCAGGATCAGACTGCAGCAGATGCAGGTTATAAAAGGCAAACCCATCCACTGCCATCCATTGGACATCATGCGATTTGGAGAATGAATATGATTCAGTTAAAGAACCGTCCCTTTGCCGGTAAAGCACCGACTACTACACAGCAGGCAGAATTTAGCATAGGCTGGAGATTTTGCCCTGTTTGTGGAAATAAGTTATACCAAAAAATCGAGGGGTGTTCAGGTATACTACAAGTGAAGTGCAATAGATGCAAAGAAACCCTGAGACTTGATCTGGCATTTAGATGCCGGTGATTTTCCAGTCATTTTAACAAATACGGGTGCATTGCACCCTGAATATGGACTGTTCGCTCCGAGCAACGGGCCATTGCCGCAAGGCAATGTATGAAACGTGCTCCAAATAGCCGGGCAACAGCTGATTGAGAGATTTTCTTTGAAGATTCCTCAGTTGGTTGTTGTCCGGCTATTTTTTTAGCCTTCAGGAAGCCTGCTCCCGTAAAAAGGAGCAGGCTTTATGTTTGTCCGTTTTTCGTGGATGCCCCAAGCGGCTAGATATCCGTAGCAACTCCGAGTTTTCGACTTCTCACGCTTTATCGAAAATTTGGAGGTCACACATGAGTTTTGATCCGAATGCTATTGGTAACCGTATTTTTACTTTGCGTACAAATGCGAAGTTATCGCAGGAAAAACTTGCTGAAAAACTTGGTGTTTCCCATCGACACCTCGGCGATCTTGAAAGGGGAAGCTCCAATGGCTCTGTAAAAATCCTGATCGATATTGCAGAATACTTCCATGTCAGTATGGATTATCTTCTTTTGGGCCGAGACCCTTCTAGGGATCAGTTTCAAAATGAACTGCAAGCCGCTATAGATCATCTTGAAAAAATCAAAGGTCTTTTATAATCACTTCAACAAGAAACGCTCCTGCCAGTTTTACACCGACAAGAGCGTTTCTTGTGTTACTCAAAAAATATCGGCAAGGGTAAGCAGCTGTACTTCTCCGCGTTCCTGTGCCTGAAGGAGCCCGTCCGTAAATCCGCCTTTCGAGAAAATGTAGTAGTGGTAGTTTGTTTCCTCCCCAAAGTGTATTTATCGAATTTATATACTCGTAAGTTAGTTTCTTACGAGTAAGATACTTCATTTCTTACATAAAGTCAAGAAATATATTTTTGACGGCTCATCGAGAAACAGGAACAATACTTCCTATTTTCCTCAAAAATTGTGAACTCTGAGTTCCTGTTCATTTCGTTCCGCATCGGTTACAATACAGCCATAGCTTCGGCAAGCGTTCAAAGCAGCCCTCAAGCTATCCCGTCCCTTGAAAATTGAA
>NZ_JBLWFN010000003.1:0-12554 GCF_048323735.1 Faecalibacterium sp. 3 | reverse complement strand
TCTCCTTTGTTTTGAAAAAGCGACCCTGCACACACCTGAAATCCGTTTGCAAAAGCCGAAAACCACGGCGAAGGTTGATTCTCCGGTGTACCTGTTGGGTCAATGGGTAAAAAATAACCGCTCGTCTTATCAGGCGGGCGGGAGTGAATCAGCATCCACCATGATGAAGGTATCATCCGGGTGGATTTTTTCTTTTCGGTTCAAGAACTTCTCGATATCGAGGGCGTTCTTGGGGTCATAATCGGAGGTGTACTTGTAGTTCGGGTGCTGGGTCAGGTCGTACTTGTCGCTCAAAAACGGGCGCACACCCCGCAGTTGCAGGATGCACTTGCCGCCATCCAGCACCGCCAGTTCATCCCTGCTCATAAGTTCGTGGCCGAGTTTTTGATAGTTGGTTCCATAGCTTGGGCTATTGCCACGGGTATCGGAATTGTTGTAGCTGTCGATGGTTTCCTTGCCGAGTGCTTCGGCAAGATCTTTCAGGGTGGTAGGCTCGCTGCCGCCGAGGAAGATCTGCGAATCCATATTGCCGACAATGGTGTCGGCGTTATCCTTGTAGATTGCTTTCAGCTGGCTGCGGGTCTGCAAGACCAGACACGCCGAGATCTCACGGCTGCGGATGGTGGCTACCAGCTTTTCTAGCTGCGGAATTTGACCAATGTTGGCACACTCATCAATGAGGCACCGCACATGGATGGGTAACTTACCGCCGTACACATCATCGGCTTTGTCGCACAGCATGTTGAAAAGCTGGGTGTAGATCATGGAGATCAGAAAGTTAAAGGTGCTGTCCGTATCGCTCATGATAAGGAACAGCGCCGTTTTCCGGTCGCCCAGCTTGTCCAGTTCCAGCTCATCGTACATGGTGGCATCCCGGACTTCCTGAATGTCGAAGGGTGCGAGCCGGGCACCGCAGGAAATAAGGATCGACTTGGCCGTTTTGCCGGCAGCTAGCTTATAAAGTTTGTACTGCCGCACGGCAAAGGATTTTGGCTTCTTCTTACCCAGATCCTCAAACAGTAGGTCAACGGGATTCTGATAAGTTTCATCGTCCTCAGACACCTGCATAGTGTTTAGCATTTCCAGCAATGTTGCGAAGTTTTGCTCCTCGACAGGGGCTTCGTAGTGGAGGTACGCAATCAGTGAAACCAGCAAAAGCCGTTCAGCCTTGTCCCAGAAAGGGTCGCCACCTTGACCCTCACCTTTGGTGTTGGTCATCAGTGCGGTGACGAGCTTCAGAATGTCCTTTTCACTGTGGATGTACGCCATGGGGTTATAGCGCATACTCTTGGAAAAGTTGATGGTGTTGAAAATCTTTAGCTTGTAGCCCTTTTGTAACAGGGCATTGCCGCACTCGACTACGATACTGCCTTTCGGATCGGTGACCACATAGGAACTGTGACATTGTAAAAGGTTGGGCTTGAGCCAAAACCGGGTTTTGCCGCTGCCGGAGCCGCCGACTACCAGCACGTTTTTGTTCCGAGCATTCTTCGGATCAGGTGGGCGGTTGGACATCATCAGCCGTTCTGTTTTGGTCAGGATGATATTGTCCTCGAACTTTGGAGCCATAAATGGCTCTATATCCTTCGGAGTGCCCCACCGGGCGGAGCCGTACTCCATGCCGTGACGGTACTTCTTGGCGTTTTTGCCTTTCAGGTATACCGCCAGCCGCATTCCAGCGCCGCAGCACAGACCAATGAACAAGTCAATTGGGTGCAGGCTGGGCAGCGGATTTGAAAATGCAGCCGGGAGCGTATCCATCAGCGATACGATTTTATCGCCCAGTTCCTTGCCCACAGCCAGCCGCCATGCCTCGCCCAGATTGGTTGCCAGCAAGCCAATCACCACATAGGGCAGATAGAGCGCCAGCAGCTTGGAAAGTTTCTTTTTGCTCATAGCCCGCGCTCCTCCTGCTTGTGCCGCACTTTGTCCGGCAGGTTTGCAACGGACTGCGCCAGATCGTGCAGCTTTGCCAGCACGGAAGGACGCTTGGTTTTATCCAGCACCGATGCCGAATATTCCTTGAACGCTGCGCTCAAGGCGTCTGTGTCCTGTGCCTTGAAGTAGATCAGATACCGGGGCGGCGTGCAGGACAGGTCTTTCTGGATGGCGTAGTCGATGTGATACCGCTTAGCATAGCGGTCAAAATCCTTGATGCCGGTTTTCTGGATCTCCACATTGGTCACGCCACGGTTCTGTCGCACTAGCCGCTTCATGGACTGCTTGCCCTGCGAAGCGTGCTTGTCGTACTGCCGCAGCAGAAACTGCATCCCACGCAGCAGGGTGCGGGCAGACAGTTTTGTGGTCGAGATGGCAAGGTTGACCGTCTTATGCTCGATTTCTTCCTGCATCGTTACCACCTCCTGTGCAGAAAATCGCCTTAACGGTCATGTTCCACCGGGGGCTTACTCACAGCCTTTTCTGCATCACTCTGAACTGATTCATCCGAAACCGGAATGACCATCAGGCGACGCCCTAGAGGGAGAAAGGCTTCGGGTTGATGGAATTCTTCTTCATACTTCTGCGCCAGCTCCGGGGAGAGCGATACAAAATCTTCCTCGCCCAGACCTACCACCAGAAAGGTTCCGGCAATAACATCGTACATCAGCCCGTCCTCGTCCCATAAAGCCCGGTTCAGCGGCAGACCCATAAGCTTGCCGTCATCGTTATAAACGATGGCAACCGGATCTTCAAAAGGGTAGCTTGCGCCGATGGAGCCGCCGACAGCCTGCTGTAATGCTTTCAGGTCGTTATCGATCTCGACCTGCTGCGGATACTGCCCCGGCGCAATTTTCAGCACCGACAAGGTGTTCTCGGTCTGTTCCATTATCTTCCTCCTCGAATTTGATAGTGATTTCCTGCCCAGCACGCGCGGCATTCAACAGAGCTGCCACAAAGAAGCCGAAAAAGGCACCAGCTTCAAAAATGATAAACGAATAAATAAAATTCATAGCAAACCTCCTACATTGACTGAACTGTGAGAAGAATCCTCTCAGGGAGGACGAGGAGTGCTAGACGCGGTGACGGTATGCTTAGTGGAAACATTGGCATGAGTATGCGGTGCGGCATCGGTAGAAAAATAGTCGTACAGAGCATCCCGCAGAGAATGGAAGCAACGAGCATGGTAGTCGTGCAGACGGAGAACCAGAATCTTCAAAACATCAACGGCGGAACAGTAAAAGTCCTCCGTGACTTCTGCGAAACTCTCATAGCGGGTCATTTCGGTATCCATGCTGCACCTCTCAGTCAATGCAGATGCAGACCATCTTCTCGCGGCCAGCCATCAGAGGGACGCTGTTCTCGCCCAGATAGCACTGGATCAGATACAGGTCACTGGTGGTAAGGGCAACAAAGCTGCCATTGGTATCGTAGCGAACAAAGACAACGGCACCGGACAGATACCGCTTGCCAGCCAGTGTGATGACCTGACGAGGGTCGTAACAGAGAGCCAGCGGCACATCGTCGCTGATGCTGTAGCAGGAATCTGCTTCATCGAAGCAGGGCAGATAACTGCGAACGTTCGCCAGTGGAGTAATGGTCAGTTCAATCTCCGGGGCAATCACGGCGGCGTAAACTTCATCATCGCCGAGCTGCCGCTCCAGCACATCGCTCATCTTGTTGAAGAAGTCGGTCACAGCATTGTCCATGTGGTTGATCTTCTGGTTCATGGCTTCGATGGTCTTTGCGGTCTTGAGATCAATGGTAGTGTTCATAGTGCTTTTTCTCCTAATTTTTGCAAAAAAGAAAGACCCGGTTGGGTCTTACATTCAAAATGTGTGTTAGCGTTCATTCTGCCGCTGCTGTTTGCGCTGCCACTGTTCCAGCAGCTTGATGATGGTGTCCTCCATCTGTTTCGGGGTGTAGCTGCGCGGGAAATATTTCCGCAGGGTGTCGTTTTTGATGACCACCTTGTCCAGCTCGTCCTTTTTTTCTTCGCCCATAACGGCAAAGGCAACGTCATACGAGAAGTGCCCTTCCTGCGCCAGCTTTTTAAGCCGCTGCGCTTGGGAAAGGGACGGTGCATTCTGGGTGTCGTTCATCGCTTCTAAAAAATCCCGCTGTTGGCTTTCGTCCAGATAGGACAACTCCACAGCGGGATTAAAAGCAATTTTCTTTTCGTCCACCATGTCCAGCAGTTCCGGGACAAGGTTGGTCAGGCGGATAAATCGCTTGACCTGCGACTTGGTATCACTGGCTTCCTCTGCCACCTTTTCGGCTGCTGTCAACTTCGGCCCAATTTGGGCCGAAGTTAAATCTGACCTAGCACCTTGATTTTTTAGGGCTTCCAGCTTCATTTTGTAGGCAAAAGCCCTTTCGCTGGGTAGGATATTCTCACGTTGGAGATTGCTGTCCACCATGAGCAAAACTGCGGCATCCTCGTCCATTTGACGGACAATAACCGGCAGGGTGTCCAGCCCAGCAAGCTGTGCAGCGTGCTGACGGCGGTGCCCGGAGATGATTTCATAGCCCCCTTCCGGGCGAGGGCGGGCGATCAGCGGAGACAGCACGCCGTACTGTTCCACGCTTTCCACCGTGCGCTGCATGGATTCATCATCCAAAACCTTAAAGGGGTGGTTCTTGAAAGGGAACAGCTCTCCGATGGGGATCTGCTGCACCTGCTCCCGCTGCTGTTCCTGCCGGGATTCCTCGGTGGAGAAAATGTCATCTGCCCCTTTCAGCGACACGTTTAAGCTGTTTTTCGGCATTCGCCATCACCTCCTCGGTCAGAGATTTATAGGCTTCTGCCACCTTGCCTTTGGGGTCGTGCTGGAAAATGCTTTTGCCCACTGCACTGATTTCCGCAGCACGGACAGACCGGGGAATGGTCTGGTCGAACACCTTGATCTTGCTGCCGTAGGCACCTCGAATCAAATTGTCGATCTGCTGCCCATAGTTGGTGCGGCTATCTGTCATAGTCAGCAGGATGCCCTCGATTTTCAGTTTCGGGTTGATCTGCCGCCGGACTTTTTGGACGGTCTGCAAAAGCTGTTCCAGACCTTTTGCGGAAAGATACTGCGCCTGCACGGGAATCAGGGTGGTGTCTGCCGCTGCCAATGCATTCACGGTCAGCATCCCAAGGGAAGGGGTGCAGTCTAACAGGATAAAATCGTACTCGTGCTTCGCCCCTTCCAGCACCTGTTTGAGCATCTTTTCCCGGTTCATGCTGTTTACGAGGGCCACTTCCAGCCCTGCCAGTTCGATGTTAGCAGGGATCAGGTCAACACCCTCTGCATGGTGCAGAACGCCCTCACCGAGCTGGATGCACTGGTCGTTCATGGCTTTTGCCATCAGGGTAGAAAGCGTAACAGGCAGTTCATCGGGCTGCTGCCAGCCCATGCTAATGGTCAAGCTGCCCTGCGGGTCAGCGTCTACCAACAGGACTTTCTTGCCCTCCATCGCCAGCCCAATGCCCAGATTTTCGCAAGTAGTGGTCTTGCCAGTGCCGCCTTTCTGGTTGACGATGGCAATCGTGGTTGCTTTCTTTGAAATTCTCGTCACCTCCGATTCGCTAAGTCGTGGTTTGTTTGGTTTTGGTAGGAAAGCTGCATGGTGGTGGATGCGTTGTACAGAGAAGCGAGCAGATATTGTTTCATGTTACGGATCGGGCTGCTGTTCTCTGCAAGGCACTTCAGCACAAAGCGGATATGGTCAGCGTTCAGCTTCATAAAGCGGCTGCGTACCACCTCGGCGGGCTTATCGTCCCCGGCAATGCGCAGCAGTTTGCGGTTGGTAGCGCAGGTATCCACCAGCAAATTCACGATTTGATAGATGGTATCCTCATCATCCGGGCAAAGCCGGAGCAGAAGTTCCACCTCTAAAGACTGAGAAAAAAAATCTTCCAGTTGGGTGCGTTTGCTCATCTCATCCGATTCTTCAGAATAGAAGGGATCAGTCTCACTCATTTCAGTATCATTCTCTTTAGTCTTATTACATCGTAGTTTGGCCGGGTCTTGAAGCGTATTCTGGACGACTCCAGAATCGTCATTATCACGATTCAGAAAGCGTAGTTTTGACGATTCTGACGAAAAATTCTTCACATAGATGAGATCGGGCTTGCCCAGCCCCCTTCGTTTGCGTTCGATCAGGCCGTACTCTTCCAGTTCTCGCAGCAGCTTGGTCGCCTTTTTATCGGCACAGCCCAGTGAATCCTGCACCTCCTGCACAGTATAGATGATGAACACCCGCCCAGCTTTGTCCAACCAACCATTCCGGGCTGAAAGGCTCATGCGGTCGAGCAGGATACCGTACAGCGTTTTGGCATCTGTGGAAAGCGGTTGGAAGCGGCTATCCTGAAACAACAGCTTGGGAATCCGGTAGAAGGAGAACAGCTCGCTGGACTGCCCATAGAAGTAATCAAGGTCTGCGGTTCTTGTCGGCTTTTTTTCGGGCATAGAGAATATCCCATTTTTCAGGTGTGGAACGGAATACATTGACCTGCTTCTTATAAGGGCAGTGGGCATACAGGCAGGTGCGGAACTTGAAATCGGGTCGATAGTACGGGCACAGCTTGCAACTGTCCGGGGCACGGTCGGAACCTTCGCCAGCGGCGATCACATGGTGCATGGAGTGCTGAACATGGCGCAGAGCTTCGTTTCGCTTGTGGCTCACTTGGCATCACCTCGTTTCTCCAGCGGTGCCATCAGGTCTTTGTAGCAGGGAACCAGCACACAGGGCTTTGCCCGCTTGTAGGGGCACCCTTCGCACTTGCTGGGGCCTTTGGGCGGCTCGATCAGGTAGTAGCAGTTCTCTTTGCCGAGAACGCAGCCCTTCTTTCGATTCTTCCAGAAGAAGCAGTGCCGGCAATCTGCCGGGCGGGAAGCATGGTAGCGGATACCGTCCATCGTGACGGTCAGAACTTTTTTCATCGGTAAACCCTCCTTTGGTGGATTCGGGAAGTTCGGCCCGAAAACAAAAAAGCGCGTTCCTCTTTCTGTTCCGAGAGAACAGCGAGTGAACGCGCTATGTATGGAGAAAAGTGTTTTGCACGGCTTCCAGCAGAAAGGTGGAAAATAGATTCACACAGATTATCTTGTATTTACATGGATTTACAGGAAAGCGTTTACCAATCTTAGCAGAGAGCCAGAAAACAGGGTTCAAAAGGCGCTTTATGAGGCTTTATTAGCTGGAAAGCCGATTTTATTAGCTGGAGCTGAAAATTCTGCTAATGGCATTAGCTGGCTAATTTTGGTGATAGGTTCAAAATGAAAAATGCGAAGATCGTCTTTCACATGGAAAAATGACCTTCGCATTTCTTAAAAGGATGTCCCTACCCGGGTTCGAACCGGGGGCGTTTCGCTTAGGAGTAGACCGTGCATCTGTAAACCCATTGCAAAATAGGGTAATATATTCTACTCTATATCAATGAATTTTTTGTTGGGATGTCAATGTATGCAAATAGAATCGAACCTTTTTTATTCTGTGTAAACAGATGTTTATTAGCTGGAAATTAGCTGAGCTAACGAAAAGTGGCCGCTCTATTGTACAACGCTCACCTTTCATTAGCTGGGAGGTGTACGTTTCCCTACGGATATTTGCTTGTATAGCATTCGTGAACCAGACCATACAGCCGTAGCTGGTGTGATGGACAAATGTTTTCAATAGAAAAAGATCAGAGCTTTCTGCGAGAAAACTCTGGTCTATGTAACAGTGCGAATGGAAATGCGCATTGTCTTGTAAAAGGAAGGGGCTTATGGTATTCTTACTTTAAGTAAGGGAGTGGCAACGATGTGCAGAGCATTTGAAGAAGTGAGAGAAGAGACAAAGCATGAGCAGTCGATTGAAATTGCAAAATCTTTGCTAGAAGTTGGAAAAATGACCTATGAAGAAATTGCTCGGTCGGTTCAGCTTCCTGTTGAAGAAGTAAAGGCACTGGATACAAAGAGACCCGCCTGATCTTAATTCAGCCAAGATATTCTTAAAAACAAACAGCGGCAGTTTTCCCAATCGGAAAGCTGTCGCTGTTTATGTATAGGGGCTTATAAGTTCTTTGCAAGATTTTTGATGAGTTCGGCCATAGAGGGGTTGGCCAGCAATTTGGTAAGTGCTGCTGCCGCATCTGCATCAACCGCGCTGTTTTCAGGGATGGGCTGCGCTGTTTGATGGGGCATTTCAGGCTCTGCGCCCTGATGCCGGTAGAAGAAATCATCAAAACGCTGTGCATTCAGACGCCGATCATCATCCAAGATATGTGCATACTGCTCTGTGACCATCGAAGCCTGTGCATGGCCGGAGTCACCCTGAACAGCTTTGATATCACCGCCGTTCAGTTTGAGTTTGTATGTAATACTGGAGTGTCGGAAGCTATGAAAGACCACTTTGGGGAGATTGTTTTTCTCAATCAACCGCTTCAATGCACCGTTGATGGTAGACTGCTCGGTTGGCATTCCCAATGGGCCGGCAACCACAAGATTGTAGTCGGTATATTCTGCACCCAGTGCTTCCTTTGTCATATCCTGCTCTGCTTTGAATTCAACGAGCATTTCAGCAACCGTTTTGGGCAGGAAGATGGTTCGGATACTGCTATCCGTTTTAGGGCTTTTCAGAACCTGAACCGTGGTACAGCGGGAACTCAGTGAGGGAAAACGAGTGATGACATTTTTGTTTTCCAAGGCGTTCAGTGAAGCAACATCCACACGCTGAAGTTCTTTGTTTATGTAAATGGATGCGCGTCCCGCATCAATGCTTTCGGGGGAGATATCCACACAATCCCAAGTCAGACCGAGCAGCTCGCCCAAACGCAGGGAGCAAGAGAACGAGAGGTTGATGCACAGCCGCAGCTTCGGATCATCACAAACTTTCAAAGCACGGAACAGCGTTTCGGCTGTCCAGATATCACGTTTCTTGGAAGTGTACTTGGGCAGGGTAGCGTAAATGCAGGGATTCTTTTCCATGAGTTCCCATTTTACAGCCTGCTCAAAGGCACTCCGCAGAATCTTATGAACCGAACGGACTGTACTGGGGGAAACAAACTGGTGCTTCCGCTTCCCACACATAGGGTCAGCAGCCTCATATTTGAGCAACCGCTGATAATACCCCTCGATCACGCGGGTGGTGATATCCTGCAACTTCATCGAGCCGATGAGCGGAGTTATGTAATTGGCAATCAGTGCAGTGTTTGCCTGATAGGTTGAAAGTGCCCATTTGCTTTTTCCATAGAGGGCAACATATTCAGGAAGCAGGTCGTTAAGGGTTTTGCACTGCGGAACTACAAAGGTTCCAACTGATTCCTTGTATTCGACCTCTTTCTTGCGATTTTTGGCATCCGAAAGATCGGTGAAGGTTTCCCACTTCTGCTTGGGGGTGCCATTTGCATCCTTATAGGAATAGACAACACAGAAATTATTGTTGCGCTTGATAATGCTGGCCATTATGTATCTCCTTCCACTTTACGTTTGGATTTCAGAACATCATCGAATACATCTTTTCGGACGCGTTTTGCCCGCCCTACATCAATTGTGGGGATTCCTTCCTCACGAATCCATGTTACAAGCGTGGTGCGGCTGACACCATAGAAATCCTGAATCTCCTGAAAACTATAATACTTTTCGCTTTTAGGGCATTTCAGTTCCAGCGGTGGTTCTTCATGCGCTTCCATGACCGGTTCTTGGAGTCGATATGTAGATTGGCTGTTGAGCCATATTTCAAAACTTGTTTTGGTAATGCGCCGCCTGTCGGCCACGCGCTCAATAACGAAACAGTCTCGGTATTTTTTACAGTCGAGAATCCAGTAGACCTTTTCTCTTGGAATACCGAGCAGTTTTGCCATTTCTGGGATGGAGATGGTTTGTGCTTCAATCTCCCGGTCACGCTCTCGATCAGCCGCAGTGCGGTGGCGGTTTTGTGACCGATACCAACGCTCAAATTCCTCTTTCGGAATCCGCATCCAGAAGTCTACCGTTTCTGCTTTCAACTTTCCCTGACGGATGAGTGTATAGACAGTGTCAGAGTTTACCTTTAATATTTCAGCAACTTCCAAAATAGAATATGACCGCTTGCAAAGTTCCTCGCCCGGTGGAGGACCATTGACCTTATGGTATTTGACCTGATTGGCGTACCATTTTTCAAAACTGGAAATAACGATACGCATTTTTTCGTTTATCAGAATGACTTCAAAGAAATTCTTATGAAGCAGCCAATAACTATCCGTTTTGCCGAGACCGAGAAGATGCTGCATCTCACGAACCGACATGGTTGTTTTAGCGGTGGCAGGTTCGGCTTTTCCGTATAAGGGAGCCGAAATATTCTGCACATCATCCATGAAGGACACCTCCATCTATGTAAAAACTTAGCCGGGATTTCTCGTCCCGGCTAAAGAATAGCAGATTTCGCTTGAAATGTTGAGGATGTCAAACAGCAGGATTGGGTTCGATAATGCCATCGTTCAGCCACGCATCGAAGCTGGTTTTGGAGATACGATAGGCACCACCGACTTTGAACCAGCGGAATTCATTCTGCTTCAGCAGACGACAGACGGTGGGGCGGCTTAAAATCAGCATTGCCATCAGATCTTCAATCGTGTAACAGCGGATATCCTGTACTACGGGCGTGAGGGTGGAAGATGCAGTAGGCATTTTTTCTTCACAATTATTCATCGGATAAAACCTCTTTGATTATACATTGAGTTAAAACTTGAGCGGCAGTGCGGCCCGGCGGCTTCCACCATTATAAATAGTATAGACCTGCTGAAGGTACTTCGTCTTGCCGGGAAGGCTTACGCCTGCGGTTCGAGCAAGGCGAAAAATCGTGAATGCATCGACCTGCCGCAGTTTGGCAATCAAGCGGCCTTTGTTATATTCGGAGTGATACAGTTCTACAAAGCGGCAGATGCCGAGCAGGTTTGCGGAACTCATGGAGTCAGGTTCGCCGTTCCAAGCGTTCAGCAAAACATCGAGTGCTTCGATATACAGTTCCGGCCCCAGCCGGATGAACTCATGGTAGGCGGTTGCAATGCAGCTGATCCGCCGTTTGCCACGACCTTCTTCAAAGGAAAGATGGACACCAGCCAGTTCGGTGGCCTGCTGAAAAGCAATGGCGGCAGGCTCTCCTGCAAAGATCAGGGCGCGGAGTTTCTGCCCAGCACTCAGCCGCTCGGAAATGCCTGTCTGCTGCGCAAACAGGAGGGCTTCTTCCCGCTCGGTCATGCCAAAATAAACTTTGCAGCGAATCTGCAAATCCTCGCCGCCGTTCAGGAACTTCCGGGCGGCGATGGTGTTTTGCCCATCCATCACATAATAGTGACCATCCCGGAAGCTGATCTTCGGTTCATTGGCAACACGCTCGTCAAATTCTCTGGCAATACGAGCAACGCGGGCAGGGTGGAGAGCACGCTGGTAAGTATCGCGCGGAACGATTAACTCACTGCTGTTCAGGCACATTTCGTGGTACGGTTTTACAACTGCATTCATAAAGGAACCTCCTTTTTCTTTTGCAGAAAATCAATTCCGGATTGGATAATTGAACCGATTTTCTTCTTTTCGTTATCGGATAGGCGGCAGCTGGAATACCGCTCATAGCAGATATTCCAGCGGAACATAAGCGATTGGAGCGCATCGTCCAGTTCTGCGACCATGAATTCAACAGAAGATTCTGCTGATGTGGAAAGCATCTCTTCCGATATTTGCTCAATGCTATGTAGATCGCCTTTTGTGTGCTTGGCGAGAGCAGGGGGCTGACTGTTCAGCACCCGAAGATTTTGAAACTGCTGGGAGAGAAGTTCTTTTGCAGCAGCGATTACATCTTCCTGCGGAGGAGCAGAGAGATAATTTCGGAATGTTTTATAACCGATAAAGCCAAAGCTATATTGCAGACACACGGACACCTGCCGCATTTCATATTTGGACAGGTGCCCAAGGTAGCTTAATACTCTGGATTTATCTGCTGGCCGTGGGCTTTCGCAGATTGCCATAGATGGCGCACTCAAAAAATGATTATGCAGAATAAAGTGAGTCGGCATATTTCGTTTTTTGATCTGTGTTGTCAGCGGAACGACCAGAAGAACATTGGAATAAAAATTACCGTCATCGTTCTGGACAACAATGGCAGGTCGGACGCCACCTTGCTCGGAACCGCTGTAAGGATTCAGATCCATCATGTAGACATCCCCGCGCTTGTACATCCAGTTTGCGGGCATAGGCGGATACTCTTTCTCTTTTTTGCCTCGTGTTGCCAATTTAGATTTCTCCTCTCTATCCGTATATGTAACAGTGGGCTGCTCGCACAGCCCACCCTACTATCTCAAACAGCATAAATGCTGTGATTTATAGTTATAGACTTTTCCGTACTTGTCCCCGACACCCCCGGAAAACGAAAACTCAGTTTTCGTGTGGGAAATCTTTCAGCCGTCCGGCAGCGTACCGAATCCATAGGGTTCTCACCTCTCCGTGGTTCACACCGAGCTGCCCGAAAGCAGAAGTATCATTATTCTGTGATGGCTCTTAGCTATGGAGAAGCTGTCATCCATTTACCGTCAACCTACCGCTCATTCCCTCAGTGGGAGATCATCGCATTTGTTACGGATGTGGCTCATCATCACAGGAACGTGACTGAAGAATGCG
>NZ_JBLWFN010000002.1:0-53317 GCF_048323735.1 Faecalibacterium sp. 3 | reverse complement strand
AGGACGGCACCTGCCGTGTCCGTCCCGGCTACTACACCCGCACCATCCAGTATCAGGATATCAACTATCAGTTGGCGCAGCAGGAGGACAAGACCGCCATCTTTGAGGAATGGTGCTCTTTTCTCAACTTTTTCGACAGCTCTATCCACTTTGAACTGTCTTTCGTGAATACCGCCACCGATTCGGCAGACTTCGAGAAGTCCATCCGCATCCCGTACCAGCAGGATGGCTTTGATGATGTGCGAGCCGAGTACAGCCAGATGTTGCGGCAGCAGCTTTCCAAGGGAAACAACGGCCTGACGAAAACAAAGTTTCTGACCTACGGCATCGAGGGCGACAGCATGGCGCAGGTCAAACCTCGGTTGGAGCACATCCAGAACGACCTGATGAACAACTTTCACAGGTTGGGCGTTCTGGCAAAGCCGTTGGACGGTACGGAGCGTCTGCGGCTGATGCACGGGATGCTGAACATGGATGGAGCCAACAAGTTCCACTTCAACTGGAAAGACCTTGTGCCCAGTGGTCTGTCCGTAAAGGATGCCATTGCCCCCACTGCGCTGGCGTTTAAGAACAGCCGCACCTTTCAGATGGGCGGCATCTTCGGAGCGGTCAGCTTTCTGAATATCACGGCTTCTGACCTGAGCGACCAGTTGCTGAAGGATTTCCTTGATATGGATTCCAGTCAGATCGTTACCATGCACATCCAGTCCGTTGACCAGAACAAGGCCATCAAAACCATCAAGCACACCATCACGGAACTGGACCGCAGCAAAATCGAAGAGCAGAAAAAAGCCGTCCGCGCAGGATACGATATGGACGTGCTGCCGTCTGATTTGGCAACCTACGGCAGAGATGCCAAGGCACTTTTGAAGGAATTACAGAGCCAGAACGAGCGGATGTTCCTTGTCACTTTTCTGGTGCTGAACACCGGCAAGACCGAGCAGGAACTGGAAACCAACGTGTTTCAGGCAGTCAGCATTGCCCAGAAGCATAACTGCGAATTATGCCGCCTTGATTTTCAGCAGGAGCAGGGGCTTATGTCCTCGCTGCCGCTGGCAGACTGCCAGATCGAGATCCAGCGGGGTCTGACCACCAGCAGCACGGCAATTTTTGTGCCGTTTACCACGCAGGAGTTGTTCGACAACGGCAAGGAAAGCCTGTATTATGGCTTGAACGCTCTGTCCAACAATCTTATCATGGTAGACCGGAAGAAACTAAAGAACCCCAACGGTCTGATTCTCGGCACTCCCGGTTCCGGCAAGTCTTTCAGCGCAAAGCGTGAGATCTGCAATGCGTTCCTCGTGACGGACGATGATATTATCATCTGCGACCCGGAATGTGAGGTGCGACACGAAGTCGCGTAATGTATTGTGTATAAACACTGCTCTATCCATTTGGAGTAACCCTACTGTGACCTGCACTGGTCAAAAGCCGGCGTTGGGAAGCTCACAGGACAATATGGGAAATCTGCCAGCCTAAAGCGGATGTACTGTTAGGGTAAAGAATGCTATGTCGAACGTAATGTGAATCATCGTAAGGATCGTTACAGGGAATAGGTGAAATAAGGCTGATACACCTACACCAAAAGGTGTTGGAGGTGGCCGAGGGGCCTTTCGCTACCCCGAAGCAAATGGACACAAATCCTCCCGGTTCAAAGATGGCGGCTAAGGCATTCGAGAATTATGCATTACGTGGAACGTGGAAAACCCTATGCGTTCCTTGAACAAAGGTATCGACCTCGCAAGAGGAAGAAATGGCGCAGAGGGTATGAGATGGAATAAAAAGCGAAAGGTTCACTGTAACGGTGAGCATAGGGGTTCAAAATTTGCCCTGACCTGAAAGGGTGCTGACTTATTCCGGGTATTTCATGGCAAGATTGGAGGTATTCCTGTGAACGATAAGTATTCAACGACGGAAGGTAAAACTTCTGAGAAGCTGTCGGACGAAGCTATGTTGAGTGCCCAATGGAAAAACATTGATTGGCATAAGGCAGAGCGGGAAGTCAACAGGCTACAAATCAGGATTGTCAAGGCAACTCAGCAAAAAGACTACAACGCAGTAAAACGACTTCAGTATCTTCTGACACATTCCTTTTACGCCAAAGCACTGGCTGTCAAGCGTGTCGTAACCAACGACGGGCGCAGAACTCCCGGTGTAGATGGTGTTCTCTGGAACACTCCGGCGAAGAAAATGGCAGCGGCTCTATCGCTGACAGATAAAAGGTATCGTGCACGTCCTCTCCGTAGAGTGTATATCGAAAAGAAGGACAAGAAGAAAAAACGTCCGTTGGGGATTCCCACGATGTATGACCGCGCAATGCAGGCTCTTTATGCTTTGGCACTGGAGCCGGTGGCGGAAACAACAGCAGATGGGAAATCCTTTGGTTTCCGAAAAGGAAGATGCGCACAGGATGCCTGCGAATATCTGTTCAATGCACTGTCGCGCAAGCACATTTCTCCGAAGTGGGTTTTGGAGGGTGACATCAAAGGTTGCTTCGACCATATCAGCCATGATTGGCTTCTGGCGAATATCCCCATGGACAAGAACATTTTGAAGCAGTTCTTAAAGGCGGGATTTATCTATCAGCGCGAACTCTTTCCTACCGAGGAAGGAACTCCGCAAGGTGGTATTATCTCCCCCATTCTGGCGAACATGACGCTGGATGGTATCGAGAAGAAGCTGGTCAAACGCTTTCACACGAACGCGCTCGGTAAGGTCGATTCAAGATTTAAGAATGCCCACAAAGTAAACTTCGTCCGCTATGCAGACGATTTTGTGGTCACAGCGGCAACACCTGAACTGGCTCTTGAAGCAAAGGAGCTGATTCGAGAGTTTCTCGCTGAACGCGGATTGGAACTTTCTGATGAAAAGACCGTTGTCACCAACATTGACGATGGTTTCGACTTCCTCGGCTGGAACTTCAGAAAGTATAACGAAAAGCTGATTATCAAGCCTTCCCAAAAGGCGGTTAAGGCTATCGTTTCCAATATCTCTGACACGATTCTCCGCAGAGGAAAAGCGTGGCAGCAAGATGTTCTGATTATGAAGTTGAATGAACAAATTCGAGGTTGGACTAATTACCACCAGTCCGTATGCGCAAGTGATGCGTTCGCGCATCTGGACTATGTCCTGTACGAACTGCTGTGGCGATGGGCTAAAAGACGGCACCCAAAGAAGAACAAGTGGTGGATTTCCACGAGATACTGGCATCGTGTCGGTAATCGGAACTGGGTGTTCTCTACGGAAAACAAGGAGCTGATACGGGCGGACAGCACAGTCATTGTGCGACATACCAAGATAAAAGCTACTGCAAATCCGTTCCTCGATGAGGCGTATTTCCAAAAAAGGAAATTCGATAAAGGAATGCACCGGCTGACTGGAAAATTCAAGATGATTTGGAAAAAACAGAACGGACTGTGCTACCACTGCGGAATGCCGATGGATGTAACGGAAGAAAGAGAAATCTTCTACCTTGCACCAAAGGCAAAGGCTGGCATGGAAGATGTTCGCAATATGCGCTACGTTCATTGCACCTGTCAGCGTATTTATGCTGAGAACCGCTTGAAGAAGTGATGAAATGCTTGAGCCGTATGACGGGAAACTGTCACGTACGGTTCTTAGGCGGGAAGGCGGTGGTAACATCGCTGACCCAGCCGATTACGCTCCGCTGGTGGAGCGTCTGCATGGGCAGGTCATCCACATCAGCCCTGCCAGCACCCAGTATATCAACCCGATGGACATCAACAGCAACTATTCGGAAGAGGATAACCCGCTGGCTTTGAAAGCCGACTTTGTGCTATCCCTGTGCGAACTGGTGGTGGGAGGCAAAGAAGGCTTGCAGCCGGTGGAAAAGACGGTCATTGACCGCTGCGTCCATGTGATCTATCGCAAGTATTTCGAGAATCCCACCCCGGAAAATATGCCGCTGTTGGAAGATCTGTACAACGCCCTGCTGACGCAAGATGAACCGGAAGCCCGCCATGTGGCGGCTGCGCTGGAAATCTACGTCAAGGGCAGTCTGAACATTTTCAACCACCACACCAACGTGGATATCAATAACCGCATCGTCTGTTTTGACATCAAACAGCTTGGCAAGCAGCTGAAAAAACTCGGTATGCTCATCGTGCAGGATGCTGTGTGGGGGCGTGTCACCGCCAACCGTAGTGCCGGAAAATCCACCCGGTACTATGCAGACGAGTTCCACCTTTTGCTGAAAGAGGAGCAAACTGCGGCATACAGCGTTGAAATTTGGAAGCGTTTTCGTAAGTGGGGTGGCATCCCGACAGCCCTAACGCAGAACGTCAAAGATCTGCTGGCAAGTCCTGAAGTATCGAATATTTTCGAGAATTCGGACTTTGTGTATATGCTCAATCAGGCCAACGGAGACCGGCAGATTCTCGCAAAGCAGCTCAACATCTCGCCCCATCAGCTTTCCTATGTGACCCACTCCGGCGAAGGTGAGGGGCTGCTGTTTTTCGGTAACGTGATCCTGCCCTTTGTTGACCACTTCCCGAAAGACCTTGAACTCTACCGCATCCTTACGACCCGCCTTTCCGAAGTTGCGGAGGCGCAAAAGCATGAGTGAGAAACAGCCGAAGCTGAAATTCGAGGAGGAAAAGGAGCGCACGGCTACGCGCTCCCCTCCGAAAAAGTCTAAAGTGGAGCAGTCGGTGCCCAAAAAGCAGAAACTGAAACAGGATGCAGACAAAGCTGCGGAGAAATCCCAGCATCTGCGTTTTGGCAAAGCCGAGATAACCCCGGATGAAGCATCCCGCATGACAAAGCAGCAGAAACGTGCTATGTATGCCGCTGCTGCCGCCCGGTCTGCGGCACATCGAGAGATTGATCAGTACGAGGACGACAATGTGGGCACGCAGGCTTTAAGCGAGGGCGAAAAAGCTGCCGAGACTACCCACGATATTTCCAAGAGCCGTTACGCCAGAAAGCTGAAAAAGAAAGCCAAGATGCAGGGCAAGAAAAGGGCCCGAACCGCAAAATCTTCCGTGCAGAAGCCGCCTGCAGCACAAGATGCAGGCGCATCCGGCATCGGCGAGGGCAGTTCCAACTGGCTTTCACGCTGGAAACAACGGCAAGAAATCCGTAAAAGTCACTATGCCACCGCCCATTCGGGTACAGCGGCACAGACCGCAGGCGGCAAGGCGGCATCCAACGGTGCATCTGCCTCCCGGTCCAGCATGGAACAGGCGGTAGAAAAGGGCAAAACTGCCGTCAGCACCGCTGTGAAAGGGCTGATGAATGCCGCCAAGGGCAACGCACACGTTCTGGTGATCGTGGGCGTTTTTCTTTTGCTCTTGCTGCTGGTCATGTCGGCATTTTCGTCCTGTTCCATTCTGTTTTCAGGCACCACGCAGGTATCCGGTCAGACCATTTACACCGCAGAGGACCGGGACATCCGGGGAGCCGAAACCGACTACAAGAAGCTGGAAAAGGAGCTGGACAAAAAGATCAAGCGTACCCCCACCGACCATCCCGGCTACAACGAGTACCAGTATCACCTTGACCCCATCGAGCATGACCCATGGCAGTTGACCTCTTTTCTCACGACTCTCTATGACGATTACACCCGGTCAGAGGTGCAGGGCAAGTTGAAGGAGACCTTCAAAAAGCAGTACAAGCTGACCACATGGGTGGAGGTGCAGATACGGTATAAGACCGTCTGGGTCATCAGTCCGGCAGGAATCCCAGTTCCCACACAGGTGCCTTATGAGTACCGCATCTTCCACACCAAATTGGTGAATAAAGGGCTGGAAGTGGTTATCCGGGAGGAACTGGACAACGACCAGTGGAAACGCTATGAGATCTTTCAGGATACGCTGGGTGGTCGGCCTTATCTGTTCAACGGCGGTCTGCCGCCCGGTGGCTCCGATGGCTCCGGCACACCCGGCATCGACTATCAGGTTCCTGCGGAAGCCCTGACGGACAGCGAGTTTGCCGCTATCTACAAGGAGGCGCAAAAGTATGTGGGCACGCCCTACGTCTGGGGCGGTTCTACCCCGGAAACCGGGTTTGATTGCTCCGGCTACGTTTGCTGGGTCTACAACCAGAACGGCTACAATGTGGGGCGCACCACCGCCAACGGTCTGTGGAACAAGAGCCAGCACATTTCCGAAGCCGAAGCAAAGCCCGGCGACCTTGTTTTCTTTGAAGGAACGTATGATACGCCGGGGAAAAGTCATGTGGGCATCGTGCGTCCAGTAAGGACGATAGTAGAAGTAGAGAAAGGAGGCTGTGGCTAAGGTACTACCCCGCAAAGCAACGCGGGAATCCACCTGCTTTACCGAAAGTCGAAAGATGTACGGGAAAAGAGCACGGCAGGAAAGCGGTAAGTTGCCTAAAGACAATCGGGCACGACTGAACCGCAAGGATAAGTGAATATAAGGATAAAACTGAATTGTTTAAGGTGAGTTCCAAGCCCTCGTTACGTGTGGGCAAAGGAAAATTGTCTGAACCCTTTGGTACAGAGACCATAGGAAATAGAGTCCTTCCTATGGGTTGCTAATCCCCTGTACGGCACGTCGGAGAACCGATAGTAACGGAACGAAAGCATATCCGATAATTCACATTGACCTACTACTATCGTCAACTGGAGATTGTCTAAACCAGAACGCTTGAAAAAGCTATGTGTAATGCAGTAATGTGATAAATTTCAAAGCTATGCTAGAAAGATGACACTGAAAATCTGGCATGACAACGGAGCTTCTATAGTAGTCCGAGAATCCTGAATTGACAGGAAAAGCCGTAAAATCGGATGCGGGAAAGCCGCTCACATGGCGAAGAGAAGCAGTTTTTTGCGCATTAAAATCAGAAATTGATTAGAGAGGAAAGCCTCAATGAAATCAACAATGGAGATTTTAACAAAATTACAAGAAAATTCCCAAAAGAACCAAGATGAAGTGTTTACACGACTGTACCGCTATCTTTTGAGGCCGGATATTTACTTCATTGCCTACCAGCATCTTTACTCCAATAAGGGTGCAGGAACGAAGGGTGTGAATGATGATACGGCTGATGGATTTAGCGAGCAGTATGTGACAGCCATCATTGAAGCATTGAGAACAGGGTCATATGAACCCAAGCCGGTACGCAGAACCTATATTCAAAAGAAGAACGGTAAGCTGCGCCCGTTGGGACTTCCTGTATTCGCTGACAAGCTGGTGCAAGAAGCTATCCGTATGATTCTGGAAGCCATCTACGAGCCAATTTTCTCTATCTATTCCCACGGCTTTAGACCGGGCAGAAGCTGCCACACGGCACTTGCCATGATCAAGCATGAGTTTACCGGAGCAAAGTGGTTCATTGAGGGTGACATCAAGGGATGCTTTGATAATATCGACCATTCCACGCTGATTGATGTGCTGAACCGAAAAATCAAGGACGCTCGTTTTCTGAACCTGATTCGTATGTTTCTGAAAGCCGGCTATATGGAAGATTGGAACTTCCATGAAACCTATAGCGGATGCCCGCAGGGTGGAATCATCTCCCCGATTCTTGCAAACATTTATCTGAACGAACTGGACAGGTATATTATGCAGCTGAAGAAGGAATTTGACCACGGATACAATCCGAGAAACTTTACGGAAGAATACAACACGATAAGACACAAACGAGATGCACTGCATGAGAAAATCAAGAAAGCTGAAGGAACAATGCGGGAGCAGCTGATTGCTCAGCACAAGCAACTGACAAAGCAGTTGTTTCGGACACCTGCAAAAGCGTGTACCGATAAGCGATTGAAATATGTTCGCTATGCAGATGACTTTCTGATTGCAGTCAATGGGACAAGAGAGGAATGCGAAGCGATTAAGGCAAAACTCACGGATTTTGTCCGGGACACTCTGAAAATGGAGTTGAGTCAAGAAAAGACCCTTATTACGCACAGCAATACTCCTGCCCGATTCCTTGGTTTTGATGTTCGGGTGCGCAGGGATGCCAGTGTCAAACGCTCTGGAAAACGAAAAATGCGTACTATGAACAACAAAGTGGAACTCAATATTCCACTGAAAGATAAGGTGGAGACCTATTTACTGTCCCATAGCATCGCTGAAAGGGATGGAAAGAGGTTGATTCCTATTCATCGCCCAATTCTGCTGAACCGCACGGATTTGGAAATCGTAATGATTTATAATGCGGAACTCCGAGGACTCTGTAACTATTATGCCATTGCAAGCAACTTCAACAAGCTCGTTTACTTTGGTTATCTGATGGAATACAGCTGTCTGAAAACACTCGCAAACAAGCATCGCTCCCGAATTGCTAAGGTTCGTTATGAATACAGAGATGGGACTGGTGCATGGGGCGTTCCGTATGAAACCAAAAAGGGAAAACGCCGTATGATGTTCGCTAAGTACAGCGATTGCAAAGGCAAAGATTTGACGGAAAAAGTGCCCGATTTGGCGTATCGCTATTCGCACAACACAACCTCCTTCGAGGAACGTCTGAAGGCCAAAGTCTGTGAAGTCTGCGGCTGTACAGACAGCGATAGCTATGAAATCCACCATGTAAACAAGGTCAAAAACCTGAAAGGTAAAGCTGATTGGGAAAAAGTCATGCTGGCAAAGAGGCGCAAGACAATCGTTGTGTGCCACAAATGCCACATGAGAATTCATCATGGAACTAAAACGGAATAACTTTTGAAATGGAGCAAAAAATGGGGAGCCGTGTGCGTTGAGAGGCGCAAGCACGGTTCTGGGAGAGGTCTGTGCAAACCTGTCGTAGAAATACGATAAGGCGGCACTTTCCTACTCTACTACCTTGGAAACGGCAAGATGGTGTCTGCCGGAGACCCCATAAAGTATGCTGATATTCACTCGTCCTACTGGCAGAAATACCTGTCCGGTTTTGGGCGGCTCTCAAAATGATTGGAGGAAAGTATGAGCGAAAAAATCGATAAGCTGCGCGCTTCTCTGGAAAAAGAGAAGGAGCGGCGCATCAAGATCAACAACCGCATCGAAAGCCTTGAGCGGCGCATTCAGGAAGCGGAAGCCGCCGAAGTGAACGAGATGGTTCGGACGGCAAAGGTCACGCCGGAACAGCTTGCCGCCCTGCTGCGGCAGTCCGCAACTTCCACCCCGAACCCGGCTGCGCTGTCCGCAGTCGGTGCTACCATTGATAAGGAGGGCCCCGATAATGAAGATGATGAATAAGGTATGTGCGCTGGTGCTGTCGGTGGCACTGTGCGCTGGCATGGCAGCTCCTGCTTTTGCCTATGACGGCGAGCCTGTGGAGGAAGTGGAACAGCCTGTCCTGACTGCTGCCACCGAAGAGGAAGAGGCTGTCACCGTGACCGATGAGGAAAACGGTGCTCTGACCCCGGAGGGCAATCTGACGCTGGTGGACGATTACCACACTGACTACTCCGATGGCAGCGGACAGCAGTTCATTACGCTGGTGTCGAAGTCGGGAGCCACCTTTTATCTGGTCATCGACCGCAATGCCAAGGGACAGCAGACCGTCCACTTTATGAACCTTGTGGATGAAGCCGACCTGCTCTCCCTGATGGAAGATGAAGATGCCGAAGCCTATACCGCCGAAAAGGAAGCGGCGGCACAGGCTGAACAGGAGCGTAAGCAGGCTGAGGAGGATGCCAAGAAAGCAGCGAAAGAAGCGGCGGCATCCGGTTCTGAACAGACTGGCGGCAACAAAGTCACGAAGTATGCTGCCACATTCTTAGGCGTGCTGGCGCTGGTCGGTTTGGTTGCTGGCGGCGGCATTTACACCTTTATGAAGCAGAAGCAGAAAAAGCAGGCAGAAAAGGAAGCCCTTGACCCCGATGCAAACTACACCGAGGACAAGGGCGATTTTGAGATCCCTGTGGAGGATGAGCCGGAGGAGACAGGCGAAGAAGATACCGAACCTATCTGATTTTAAGGCGGCGTTTGCCGCCTTACATATTGCAATCCAAAACAGATTGGAGGGATTCCTATCGCAAAATTAGTCGTGGCGGAAAAACCATCGGTGGCCATGTCCTATGCCAAAGTCCTCGGTGCAACCAGCCGTCAGGATGGCTACCTTGAGGGCAACGGCTATCTGGTAAGCTGGTGTGTTGGGCATTTGGTAGAGCTGGCTCCACCCAATGTCTACGATGCCAAGTACGTCAAGTGGAGCATCGCAGATTTGCCCATCCTGCCGGAAAGGTGGCAGTATCTGGTGTCTGCCAGCACCAAAAAGCAGTTTGACATCCTGCAAAAACTTATGCACCGCCCGGATGTGGACAGCGTGATCTGTGCTACGGATGCAGGGTAGTGCGGTTAGGTGACTCAAGAGAAAGAAAAAAGAGACCTCATCTCGTCAAAAATCAAATTTCAAAATCATTAAAGGAGCTATTCAAATGAAACGAAATCAGAATTTCGACCATAATCACTCTCAAAAACTGCTTTCCTTCCGCTACAACATAGACACCAACCGAGTGGAAGCCCGGTTCACGGATGGCTCTGCCGTCGCCAACAGGATGCCCAACTGCCTCAGAACATCCTCAACCCGCTACTTTACAGTGGGGTTGACACGGAGGATTGAGTGTCATCGTTTTTTCATGGCTACCGCCGAAAATCATTGTAACGTATTTTGTGTTACAAATTGGTCAAGCGAATGATTATGATTAAAATTCTCTTACTCGCACAATAAGTCATTTGATAAACTGGTTAAAATGCCAAATAATTTCAAATCATAGTCCAACACACAACAAATGTGGTATAATAACAATATATTTAATGCTTTAACTGTGTTTGCAAAAAGGAAAAGAAGATAAGTATGGAGATTACATGGTTGAAAAATGAAGATAATGCCATTCAATACGTCTATGCCTCTGCTGTTCCCCAAAAAATACCATTAGACATTTTTAAAGAAATTGTTCAGAGCAGTAAAGAAAACTGTCTACCTGAATTTTATGTGATATCTGAACAGGGAAAGTATATCGGATATATTTTATTATTGGCCGATAAAAAAGAAGACATCCCTAAACCTTTTACATTTCTTGCATGTCATAATGGCGATACTCTGCCAAAAGAAACTCACAAAAAAATATTGGAATTTATCGGCAAACGGTGTCGTGTAAACAACTGGAATAAACTCGCTTGGTTGGCCGAACAAGAAATCCAGCAATTGTGATATCATCGTTTTTTAAGCTATCTCTCTATAAAAACTCCTTAAAGACATAAAGGCAAACTTGAATAAATAAATTTATCTAAAAGCCCCACCTACAATAGATATTCCAAATCGAAGAATCTACTGCAGGTGGGGCTTGTTCTATGTGATAAGCTATTTTGTAAAAATCAAATACGTAGATTATATGGCAGAATCATTTGGTGACACTGAAAGCTAATGTTGCGCCATCAACGACACTATACATATCGCCGTTAGCCGCAGTAGCAATTCCAGTAAACTCAACCTCCCATTTTCCTTTAGAGAGTCCATATTTTACATCTTCCGTACCGATTGTGCCGTATGCAGAAATGGCATGATCAAAGGTTCCAAAGGGTGTACCAAGTTTATTGAAATGCAGGTTACCTTCAAAGGAAACAATTACTGCACCCGGAACGGTAATCGTCCATTGGATATACCCTTCAGACAGATAATCAAGTGTACATGAACCAGCATCGCCCCAGAAGGTTTCGCGAGAAATTGGGACAAGTTTGAATGTTGCAGAGTTTACAGTTGTTCCTTTATCAATTTCGATACTAGATTTTTTGGAAGAAAGTGCTACAACGCCTGGTTCAACTGCAACAGCAGCAGGCATCAAAACTGTGTTGAAAACAACCAACGCAGCACTCGTTCCAGCCATTTTAAGGAATTCATTTCGGGTCATCTTTTTCATGTCGATTTGCTCCTTATATTTTATTGACTGTTACAAGTCACCCAGCTACAATTTGGATTCTTTTTCGCTTAATTCTGCACTGGAATCACCTCTTACAAAATTTTAGTATATTGGCATCATCGTGATCAAAAGCAATATCACTAACAGCCACCTCATCACACTATAAAGCCGCAAATTTTCAACTCAGGTGTATGCTCATCGGCAAATAAATGTGAACCATACGAATGCCGCTGTTAAACAACCTGCCAAAACCACTAAAATACAACTTGCCAACTTTGGCTCAATAGCAACTTTTTGATTTTCGCACAGCGCAAATTTCTGAAGTTCCTGAAATGTTGTTTGATTGACATTGCCGTGTATTGCTTTCCATGCAACGAAATGATTTGTAATCAGAAGATAATCTGAAACGATTCCTACAAAAACAATGGCAAAAAATGCTGCGGAAAAGAACCACATTCCATCGCATTGATTCACCGTCAGGATATCCTGAAGGCTTGCTGGCTTCAATGCCCATAAAGCCACAACATATAGCAATACTTCGCAGAAATCTCTTTGGAGTGGCCCTTTTTGCTTAAAGAATCCCATTACATGTTCTCCCTGTTCTTTGAAGTCACTATCAGCCACCAATGGCCTGATAATAATCCGTTTTAGACCGAATCAAAGAGCCATTTGACTTATATTCCTTGACAGTTTGATGATAGCAATGTGTATAGTAGCTATTGTCATAGGAAAATAGGACTTCATACGTAATAGAAGATATTGTCACTTTATAGCAGTCCGAGGACATACTCTGAAGCATCTGATCGAAAATAAACGATGCTGTAGAAGAAATAACTGCTGCTGGTGTGCTTCCCCATGCAGTTGCTAAAATACTGGCTACATCAGATGCTTTTTTGCATTTACGCAAATCACTAGCATAAACCGTATCGGTTGCACTTGTGCCAACATAGCGGTGCTTGAACTGCGACCCTGTCACCTCGCTTCCAGTGAGTGCAGGAATTTGTGCCAGCTGTCCGTTTTTGTAATTTTGCTGATCTTGATAAATTTCATAGAACAAGCTATAGTCACTTCTTGCAGTTGATGTTGTTGATTCACCAGATGCACCTACAACAACAATGTCCATCACATCATTAGGATGCACCGTACGCGTAATTCGTGTGATACCTCCATCACGAATTGTAAGCTGTTCAACAACATCTTTTCCATTCATCGAGTACGAAACAGAATAATTTGATCCTGTCAAAAGAGATTCGCTATTGCCATGATTTGTTGAATCTGCAAAGGCAATGGGCATAATGGAAGCAACACAAAGCAGCACCGCTAACACGCAGGAAATATAACGCAAATATGTTTTTGTTTTCATTTTGTTTTTTCCTTTCATGCATTCCTATAGAACAACGGACTCTCATCTGTGCATCGGAAACACCTCCGAAGTACATTGATTATCGATGCTCTCACTTTTTCAAGAGATATTTTCCAAATGCAAGGACGCCTAGAATATAGAAAAGCTGACGAACAATCAACATAATGAATGAAAGCAGCTCCAACATAATCGAACAGTTCCTTTTAGAAAATTATCAAGAAATATATCCCGTAAGAGTATCGCTATCTTACCTTTCATATGAATTTCAGTCATGCTCAAGCGATTCCGGGACATCCGGCTGATATGCCGTAAAGCCACAGGTGCTGTTCACGCTCAAGACTGCGAGAGCCATTGCCATAATGCAAGTGACCTTGCTCAAGAGCAACATAATCTTTTTCATTTCTGTTACCTCCGTTTGATATTTTTTAGAGCATTCATCTTCTGAAAACACATGAACGCCCTCGTACCTTAGGATATCTTCGCTTGTTTCTGAAAAAACGGAATGATTGCAAAAATCACTAAAACCCATTTTGAAATGTAGTATACCGTTATACTGCGGGTGTCCGGAAGCACATTGAAAATGGCAAACAGGAAATCTATTGACGAAAGAACAGATGCGACCATCTTATAGCTTAACCGCTTCTTTTTGCCTAAAGGCTTATTCGTTGCTTCTATCGGAGAGAAAAAGATAGCGATGCCCATAAGAGCTGCTGTTGTCAGGATACGAAAAAGGTGATTGGCTGCAATTACTTTACTCAGCAAAATGCAGATAAGTGCCAGTCCGGTAAATGCCAGATAGCATCTGGTGTGCGACGTTGCATGATATCCACCAATGTAGATTCTCTGCGGGATAAACCCAATCAAAAATGAAAGTGAGTATCGAACATCACCACACACGGCAGAGACGAGGATGACAAGCAAAACACTTACAACAGACGATATGAGCAACTCGTACCCATAGACATACGCATCCGCTTTTGATTCGTCTACCACTTTTTGTTCGCAGAAAAGACGGACTAATTTCTGAGACAGCGTGCGTTCCCACATTGCAGTTGCGCCACCTTATCTTCTGATTTTTGCTTCACTGTATCATAAATTTCAGCAAAATCAAGAGGTTTGGCAAAACTGGTCGTTCTGGTGACAAAAGTGGTAGGTCAGGCTACTTGTAAGGAGCCTTTGCACAGTCTATAATAGTAGCAGGACATTATTTTGTGGAGGTTGTCGAAATGCTGAAGTACCACGTTGCAGTCTGCGATGATGAGAAATCAGACCTTGATGGCATTGTTCAAAGCGTCCAGCAGTACGATGTGCAAGGCTGCTTTGACATTGAAACTTACATGGATGGAAACGAACTTCTGAGCGAATTGCAAATGCAGAAGAAATCCTTTGATCTGCTTCTTCTCGATATCGAGATGCCATCCAACGGTTTTCAGCTGGCGCAGTCTTTGATTCAGATGGAGAAGCATCCTTTGGTGGTATTTGTCACGAAGCGGCATGAGTACGCTGTGCAGGGATATGGCATTGCATTCCGCTACCTTGTCAAACCTTTGGATCAGACGCTGTTCGCTGCGGCAATGGATGCCGTCCTTCAGGAACTGAACTCCAAACATTTCACGATCGAATACGATGGTGTTACCATGTCCTTGGAAACATCGGACATTTACTTTCTGGAAAGCCACGAACATAAAGTTCTGATTCACTGCAAGGAGCAAGACCTTACATTGCGAATGAGCATTCCTGAAGCCTTGGAGCAGCTTCCCAAACGGTGCTTTGTGTCACCACACAAAAGTTATCTCGTCAACATGGAACACATTGTTTACGCTACGGGAACCGCTGTTTTTCTTTCCAGCGGACATCAGCTGCCGATCAGCAGGAGGAAGCGTCAGGAGTTCAATCAGATCTTCAACGCTTATTTGGGAAGATGATGCTTTATTATTTCGTTGAGTTTGCAGGGAGCTTTGCCAACATTGCCCTGTTGCTGCTTTTTATCGGTCGGCTGTTTCCCAAAAAGGAGCCCGTCTCAAGGTGGTTCTATGCCTATGTTGCACTCTTGATTGCTGGGCAGTGTGCTTTGAGTTTATTCCCGGATTGGGTGACGCAGCGCACGATCTATCTTTTAGTTGGCGGATTTTTCCTTGCATTGCTGTTCTATGAGGTTCGACCGTGGCAGGCGGTTTTTGCAAGCGGAGCTTTCTTCACACTGATTGCTTTGGTGGAAGTGCTTGCAATGCTTCTGATTGGGCTGCGTATCCCGGATACCGACATTCTAATGCAGGCTGGGGCAGCACGGTTGGTCTATGTTGTTTTTTCAAACCTGATTCAAATTCCACTCGTAGTCCTGATCTCACATTTTTTCAGCCGAAAAGGAAATGCTCTGCGTATCCTATGGCTGCTGCCGATCATTGCGATTCAAATCGCAAGTATTGCTGTCTGTTATGTGGCACAGTATCATACTGCGGATGAGTATTTCCCGGATTATATGGTCGGTCTTATGGCGGTGCTTCTCCTTATAAACATCCTGATCGTGTTCTATGTGGAAGCTCTCCGGGAAAATGAACTGGAAAAATTCAAAGTTAAGTTCAACGAACAGCAGTACAATCTTCAAATGGAATACTACCAGCAGCTCAAAGAACGCCAGGAAGAAGTCCGTTCTCTGCGGCATGATGTGAAGAAATACATCCTGGCGATGCAGGCAGTTGCAGAACACGGTGATACCGAAGAACTTCACAAGATTGCGCAGGCTGCCACGGATGTTTTCGAGCGTTCCACAAATATTTCTGCGGTCGGAAATCCTGTTGTTGATGCTCTTTTGAATTATTACTTACGAATTGCGGAAAGGAATAACATCAACGTCAAACTGGATGTGACGATTCCTGAAGTCCTGACGATCTCATCGTTGTCTTTGAGCATCATTATCGGAAACACATTTGACAATGCCATCGAAGCCTGTTGCGACCTGCCAGCGGAACAGAGAATCATTCATCTACAGCTGCGCAAGCAGTATCGAAGCCTCTTCTATCGGCTGGAAAACCCATACAGTGATACTTCTCGCGGAATCCGCATCGGAGAGTATCACGGTTACGGACTAAAAAATATAAATCGTATCGTTCAGGAGAACCATGGTGACTTCTATACGAAAAAGAAAGACGGTGTGTTTACCGTCCAAGTCCGCTTGAACTGCGAAAATTAAATATGTTTCCACAGCCAAATGATCAGCCTTTATACTGATTGTTTGGCTCTTTATTTTGTAAAGGAGCGTGATGCTATGACCCAGCCCAAATCCGACCTTGCCTATCTCCGCAGCGAAAAAGCCAAAGCGGAGCAGCAGCTACGCTACTACAAGCACCGTGAGAAAATTCTGGAACATCAGATACCGGAGCTGACCCGCAAAGCCCGTGTGCATCGTCTGTGTACCCGTGCCGGAATGCTGGAAAGTTTTCTGATTGCGCCGGAAGAACTCACCAACGATCAGGTGATGGAGCTGCTGAAAATTGCGTTCCGTCAACCAGAAGTTGCGCTGGCACTTGCAAAGATGATTCACGACTTGCAGGAACGCCGCAGCGTTTCAAACCCTTTAGAATAAAGGGCGCAATTATACACCGTTCCGGTGAAATTGCGGTCTTGCAGACGGCTCGATGAAATCGAAGCTGGCGTTTGTGCGCCAGCCCGATTCCATCCCAAGGAAAACTGCATTTTCCTTGCGCTGCTTTGCAGCTATCCTTTTGCGGCTCCCGCCTGAGACCAAAGCGCATAGCACTCCGTTCCAAGGCGGCGAGCAAAACCGAATACGATCCCAGACCGTTCATCAAGAGCAATCTTGCTGGGCGGTCTTTTTGTTTGGAGGTGATACCTATTCCGTGTCCGCATTTCAAAATCACCATCGTCAAGCGCAGCCAAGGTCAGTCCGCTGTTGCCGGGGCCGCTTATCAGAGCGGCGAACGGCTGTTCAGCGAGTACGACCAGAAAACAAAATTCTACAACAAGAAGAAGGAACTTGTCCATGCCGAGATCATGCTGCCGTCCCATGCGCCACCCGGATATGCAGACCGGGCAACACTTTGGAACGCCGTGGAAGCCGTGGAGAACCAGTGGAACTCCCAGCTTGCCCGGCGCATCGTGCTGGCGTTTCCGGTGGAGGTGCCGAAAGAACAGTATCTCTCCATGATAAAGGAATTCTGTCAGGAGCAGTTTGTTTCCAAGGGTATGATTGCTGACTTTGCCATCCACGACAAAGGAGATGGCAACCCACACGCTCACATTCTGCTGACGCTCCGGGCAATGGACGAACATGGCAATTGGCTCCCGAAAGCCCGAAAGGTATACGACCTTGACGAAAACGGTGAGCGCATCCAGCTCCCCTCTGGCAACTGGAAGTGCCACAAGGAAAACACGGTGGACTGGAACGACCAGAAGTATGCCAAGGTCTGGCGGCACAGTTGGGAGACCATCACAAACCGCTATCTGGAGGCTGCTGGCAGACCGGAACGTGTTGACCTGCGCTCCTTTGAGCGGCAGGGCGGCATCCAGCAGATACCGACCGTTCATCTCGGCCCTGCTGCACACCAGATGGAAAAACGGGGAATCGAAACATTTCTCGGAAATCTCAACCGGGACATTCGAGCCGCCAACAGCCTGATGCAGTCCATCCGCAGTGCAATTCGTGGTCTGCAACACTGGATCGCAGACCTGAACGAAAAGAAGCGGCTTCTTCTGGACGCTCTGGAAAAGGCGAAAGAGCCCACGCTGTCCGACCTGCTGGTGGACTACTTCAATCTCCGCAATGAGCAGCGCAGTGATTGGTCTGGCAAGGCAAAACTGAAATGCACTGTTCGGGACTTTGAGGAAGTCAAACGGGCGGTGGACTATCTGAAAGCCCATTCTCTGAACACCATTGAGAATCTGGATACCGCAATTTCTAACCTGAACCAGACCGCCGCCCCTCTCCGCAGGCAGTTGAAGCAGAACGAAAGCCGTATGCGGGCAATCGCCCAGATCAAGGATGCTGCCGCCGCCCATGCCAAGCTGAAGCCCATCCACGACACCTTTATCAAGAAGAACTTCAAGTTGACCAAGGACGCTTATGCCGCCCAGCACAAAGAGGAGCTGGACACCTTTAATAAAGCTGTCCGCACTCTGATGAAACTGAACGGCAGCACAGCGGTAGATTTTTCGGCATTGGATGCCGAATTTTCTGCGCTGCAATCCGGCAGCGCAGAGCTGCGCACCCAACTGGAAACCTTGCAGCCGGATATCTCTGCACTGAAAAATATCCGCAAGTATATCGACATGGTGCTGAATAAGCAGCAGCTTTCCGCGCCGGGCGGCAAGATGCCGGAGAAGGAATCGGTGCTGAAACAGCTGGAGCAGCTTCAGCAGAAAAAGTCCAACTACAAAACGATTTCCACCACCCCAAACCGCGAAGAATCGCTCTAAACGATCTTTCTGTCACCGATACGCCGTTGCAATCAGTGGCAGAAATACATAATTCGTATGTTTTTGTTAGCTTTTGACTATTCTCGTTGGCTAGTGAGTAGAGGCGTATTTTTAAGGCGGAAATTTTCTCCAACACCCCCCATTTTAGGCCACTTTTTCTGTTAATAGTAGAAGTGTTTCTTTGAAGGCCAGTCATTTGTGACCTTTTTGTTAATTCTCAAAAAGATGGTTGTCTTTGGGCTGTTTTCGTTGCCTACCTATTGAGAGGATTTTTTCAAAAGCGGAGATTCGGTCTCAAGAATTACAATTCAATTACAAGTTTCTCACCAATGCTACGAAACAGGCGTTCTCGATGCCTACCAAGTGTAGGGCATCTTTTTCAAGACCACTTTCAACTTCAGGCACTGCCGCTGCTGCAAAGTTTCGTCCTCCGTCGGTCGCCCATGGATCAATGTTATTTTAATCAAGCAGCCACTTCAACTATATTTTCCAAAAACTTTTCAACAAATTTCTTTTTCGGGCTACTTTTGGGCCGTTTTCGATGGCTCGTAAGTAGAGGGACAATTTTTCGGAAGCCTTAAATTCCGAAGATTTTCTATAAAACTCCGTTCTTTGAAAACAGAATAGTTCAATCGTCCGGTACTTCACAAAAGGTACTTCTGTAACTCGCAGCCCGGTCATAACGAAGACGGGGTGGCTGAAACGCCAATGGTGCGGTGCAAGTCCGCCGCCGGACGATTCCCCACTCCTAGGGAAGTCGAGGACCAATATGGGAGACCTTAACTTATTAACGCAGTTGAGCACTTGTTTCGTGCTTTTCTGCGACTGGAGAATTGGAACCCACCAATTCTCGTTACATACGCTTTGTTTCCGATTTCTGCTTCAGCTGGAGGTGATCAACATTTCAGAATATCTTACCACGCAAACTCCGCTGCCGCCGTTTCTCCCATACCCACGCTTTCTTTTGGAACTTGACCTGAGCCAGACTGCAAAAATGACTTATGCGCTGCTGCTCGACCGTGCCACGCTCTCGCAGAAAAATCTCTGGACAGATGAACGAGGTTTCGTGTTTGTCATTTTTACGATTTGCTCTTTGGCTGAGCAGCTAGGGCGCAGCACGGTCAGTGTTTCCAGTGCGCTTAAGGAATTGGACGCTGCGGGATTGATTGAGCGCAGACGAACGCGGTTTTCTTCGCCCAATCACATCTTTGTAAAAATTCCAAATGTTGAATAGTTCTGCGTTTTTCACGATTCAAGAACCGCCAAAATCACGATTCTGCGATGCAGATTCTTAATGGCATCTGCAAAAGAGATTTTTCCTATGCAGTATAGCAGCCTTTAAGACTGTATCAAAGAAAACTTTCACCTAACCAACGTAATAAAACAAAAAGAGAAAAACGAATAGAATCCATCCATTCCTTTCCGTATTTGCACCACATGAATGAGGAGGTCTGCCCTTGAACAAAGAAAAATCTGAGAAGAAGCCCACTACACGCAAACGTGCGCCGAGAAGTCCGAAGTCTGTGCGCCTGATCGTGGAACGCCATTATATCGGCAATGTGCCGATGAATACGCTTTTTCAGCGGCTTGCGGAAGAAGAAATTCGTAAAACTGCCGAATCGTATCTCGCCGCTGGTTAATTGGACGTTTTACTGCGGAAAAGGGCTTGCATCATCACGCAGCATCCGCTACAATGTGATTGATGAGGTCTCTTTTCCATTATGGAGGTACACATGGAAAAGGACAAAAAAGTAACTGCTTTATACTGCCGGCTGTCAAAAGATGACGGTTCAAACAGCGAAAGCCTGAGCATCCGCACTCAAAAGGCGATGCTTATGGAGTATGCCACACGCAACGGTTTCGGGAATTGCCAGTACTATGTCGATGATGGTTACAGCGGTACGAACTCTGACCGCCCTGCCTTTCAGGAACTTCTGGATGATATCCGGGAAGGAAAGGTGGCAACAGTCATTACCAAAGACCAGTCCCGACTTGGACGCAACCACATCGAAACCGGAACGTATATGGAAATCTTCTTTCCTGAGCACGGTGTCCGCTATATTGCAATCAACGATGGTTATGATTCCAACGAGCAATCTCAGATGGATATTGCCCCGTTCCGAAACATCATCAATGAAATGTACGCCAAAGACACTTCCCGAAAAATCAAGAGTGCCCTTCGGACACGCAAGAAAAGTGGAAAGTATATCTCCAGCGGCGCACCGTTTGGCTACCAGAAAGACCCTGCCGACCACAATCACCTTGTGATCGACCCGAACACCGCCCCCGTTGTTGAGTATATCTATTCAATGGCAGAGGAAGGGCTGGGGCTTCACCGCATCGCCAAGCGGCTCCACGATGAAAAAGTCTTGAAGCCGTGTTACTACAAGAAGGAGATGTTTGGCCGCTTTATTGATGATGAAAAGATGTATGATTGGGACAGTGCCTATATCAGTCAGGTTCTGCACAGCCCAGTCTACGCCGGACACATCATCTACGAAGCCAAGCCCACCGTGTCCATGAAATCCAAAAAGCGGCGTTATATTCCGTTTGAAGAACGCGCTATCGTTCCGAATACACATGAAGCAATCATCCCACAAGACCGTTGGGAGAACGTGCAGCGAATCCTTTACAGCCGTTCCAGTAGTTTTATGTGCGATAAGACCGACTACGACAATATCTTCAAGGGCATCGTCCGCTGTGCAGACTGCGGCAGAACGATGTTAGTCAAGGTCGAGCACAGGCGCAAACGTAACAGTGTTCTGGATCAGACCTTTTATTGTTGCAGCACTTATCGGAAATATGGTGCGAAAGCCTGTGACTCTCATAATTTGGAAGCCCGTGTTCTGCATGAAGCTGTCTTTGCGGACATTCAGGCACACGCAAAGGCCGCTGTGAGTAATCGGGAAGCCCTTGTGAAGAAGATTGCAAATCAGATGCACCTCCGGGTGTCCTCTGACCAGGCGCAGCACAAACGGGATTTGAAGCAGTGTAAAGCACGAATCGCAGAAATCGAAGACCTGTATGCAAAACTTTATGAGGACGTATCAAAGGGACTTCTCCCGGAGAAACGTTTTCAAATGCTTGCAGATCGCTACGACAAAGAACAGGCTGAACTGACCGAGAAGATTGAGCAGTACGAGCGGGAAGGCCGTGCTGAACACGGTCAGCTGGACAAGATTCAGGATTTTATTGATGAAGTCAGCAAGTACGCTGGCATCACCGAACTGAACTATAAGATTCTGCATCAGCTGATTGACAAGATTCTGGTATCCAAAGCGGAAAAGGTTGATGGCGAATACGTCCAGAAAATCCAGATTTTCTACCGCTTTATCGGCCCATTGGATGCCATCGAGTAACAATGTCAGAAAAGTCACCTCCGAGAACTATCCTACAGACGCAGGGCGTGAGGGCGAACTCATCTTCCGGCTGGTGTACCAGCAAGCGGGCTGCAAAAAGCCCTTTTCCCGCTTGTGGCTGTCCAGCATGGAAGAAAGGGCCATCCGGGAGGGTTTCGCCCATCTCAAACCGTCAACTGAATACGATGCGCTGTACAATGCAGCACTCTGCCGGGAACGTGCCGACTGGATGGTCGGTATCAATGCGTCCCGGCTTTTTTCGTGCCTGTACGGTCAACCGCTGGCGGTAGGGCGTGTTATGACCCCGGTGCTTGCTATGACCGTAGTGCGGGAAGCCGCCATTGCCGCCTTTACCCCAGAGAAATTCTACACGGTTACCTTGACCCTCGCAGACGGCGGCACCGCATCCAGCAAACGGTTTGCTCAGAAAGCGGATGCCGAATTGTTGCTTTCCAAATGCCGAAAGGAGGGGCGTGCCACGGTGCAAAAGATGGAACGCAAGGAGAAATCCGAAAGCCCACCGCAACTCTATGACCTTACTGCATTGCAGCGGGATGCAAACCGTCTGTTGGGATTTACGGCGCAGCAGACGTTGGATTATGCCCAAAGCCTTTACGAAAAACGGCTCATCACCTACCCCCGCACAGACAGCCGATTTTTGACGGAGGATATGGCGGCATCCCTGCCGGGGTTGGTGACGGATACGGGCAAGGCGTTTGCCGTGGAGGAGCCACTTTCCATCCATGTGCAGCAGGTCATCAATGGCAGCAAAGTCACCGACCACCATGCGCTGCTGCCCACGAAAAGCATGGCAAACGCAGATCTTGCCGCCCTCCCTGCCGGAGAGCGGAATATCCTGCGGTTGATTGCTGCACGGCTGCTCTGCGCCGTGGGTGAGCCGCACCGCTATGCTGAAACCACGATTATCACCATCTGCGCCGGGGAGGAGTTCTCCGCAAAGGGCAAGGTGGTGCTGTCCGAGGGATGGAAAGCTGTGGAGCGGAAAATGCTGGGCGAGCTGCTGGGCAAGCAAAAAGAACCGGCGGTTCTGCCGGATGTAAAGGAGCAGAGCCAGTGCAGCATTGCCGGTGCCGAACTGAAAGAAGGTCAAACGTCCCCGCCGAAGCATTTCACCGAGGACCTTCTACTTCATGCGATGGAAACCGCCAGTGCAGACAGTATGCCGGAGGGTGTAGAGCGTCAGGGCATCGGCACTCCAGCAACCAGAGCTGCCACCATCGAAAAGCTGGTGCAGAAGGGCTTTCTGGAGCGCAAGGGCACCAAGAAAACCAAGGTGCTGCTGCCCACCGACAAGGGAAAAGCCCTCATCACCGTGATGCCCGAAGAAATCCAATCCCCGGAAATGACCGCCGATTGGGAAACAAAGCTGCTGCAAATCGAACGTGGCGAAATGGAGCCGAGCGAATTTATGACCGAGATCAATACGATGATTACCGAACTGGTAAAGAACACGGAAATGAAAAAAGGAGCGAATGCACTTATGAAAAACAAAATCATTGGTGTCTGCCCGAATTGCGGTGCAAATGTTGTAGAGCGTGAAAAAGGCTGGTTCTGTGAATCCAACCCTTGCCGTTTCGTGCTGTGGAAGGACAATGCGTTCTTTAAGCGTCTGGGCAAGCGTTTGGATGGCCGAATGGCGGACAAGCTGCTGCGGGATGGCCGTGTCCGGCTGAAGGACTGCAAGAGCGCCAAGGGCAAGACCTACAACGCCACCGTCCTGCTGAGCACTGAACCCGATGGCCGCAGCAAGTTTTCGCTGGAATTTGAAGGTGGGTGCTGATGGAGCAGATAAAAGAAGCGGTCTACCTTATCAACGATGAACGCTATCTGCATCTCCGAGAAAACGGTGCAGGGGTCGGCTTTGCCACTTATAACAAGGTAACTGGTGAGCCGCTGGAAAGCGGGCAGATCTCGGAAAAGAACCTGCCGCCCGATGGCAGGAACGCCATTCCTGCTGCCCGGAACTGGTATCTGTTTGAACTTTCGGACGATGACCGCAAGGCCATCCAACAGGAAAGCGTAAAGATCCTCGAAAGCATCCCGCAAGCTGGTATCGGCAGACGGCGCATCTGGGAGCCGGAAACGCTGCCGAAGGATATTCGTCTCATCAACAGCCACTATGACGACCTCTACCGCATTCCAGATGGCGGAGTTGTACAGGTGGATTACCCGGATGGGCGCAGCTTTACGGCACGGCTGGAACATCTGGATGATTACCACTTTGACATGGGCGGTTTGGGCAATGTGTTCCACATCTGCCAGTTTGCCGAGGTCATGGAACGAAACCATGCCGACTTCTACCCGGAAATTCAGACACAGGACGAGCAGGCTGCATGGGAACTGGGCGGCAAGGGCTATCTTGCTATCCAGTCCTGTGAGGACGGCTGGGACTACACTATTTACCACAGTGATTATTCCGTAATGGACGGTGGGCAGCTGGGTGCCCCGGAACTGACCATTCAGGAAGCACGTGAGCAGATTCTGGAAGCACACCACATGGAAAAGGGCCGGCGGCTACTGCAGGACTACGATGCAGTCATGGATAAAGTTGCGGAAGCCGAGGAACTGAGTGCAGACCATCGCCCTTCCACACTGGAAAAGCTGGCAGAACTGGCAAGTGATACGGCTGCGCCAAAATCCCCTGCACGTTCTGCGCCAGAACTGTGAGGTGGACGATGCAGCAAAAATGGAACCAGAATTTTGACGATGAACCCATGACAGACATCCCGCAGAAGTTTCTGAACGCAGGGTGCGATGTTTATATGGTGATGCAGCTGCGGCATGACGAAAAAATCCTCGATGAAAGATTTGCTTCCATGCGGGAACTGCATCGTCGGGGCAAAACGCCAGACCCGAAGCATTACGAGGTCACCTACTATGCTGATCTGCCCGCCATGTGGCAGGATGTTCCGAGCAACGAGGTTTTGGAAGAACTGTTTCAGGTGTTTAACCTCTCCCGTCCGCAAGATTTTGAGGGACACAGTCTGTCGGTTAGCGATGTGATCGCGCTTAAACGCAATGGCGAGGTGTCTGTGCATTATGTGGACAGCATCGGCTTCAAAGATTTACAGGGGTTTCTGGATAAAAAGCCGGAACGTGCTTCGGTTCTGATGAATCTCAAAGAAAAGTGCGATGCCCCGGAGTGCAATCCTACCGTCTGCCGGAAAGCGAGGGATGAACATGAACTTTGACCACGAGGAATTGACCCTGATGATGATCTACAACACCGGCACCCGACTAGGGCTTATCCACGAGTTGCGGCTGATGCAGTGCTACCTGATGCCCGACGAAACCGCCCTGCGGGAACTGTCGGAGGGTGTTATCGAAAAGCTGAAACTGCTGACCGATGCAGAGTTTGCCGAACTGGAATTTCCACTGGACTGATCTTTGCCGCCTGCGGGCGGCATACATACTCTCTTTCACAATGCCATTTGGTGTGGTATACTGAACTCGACAAATCGGAATTTGTCTTGACTTTATAAATTTCCCCGCCTGATTTGCCCCGTTCATTGTCCAGATAGTACATATAGCAGTGGTCACAGCCCTCACTGTATTTGCGGCAGCCATGCCAGGGATTCCAAATATCACTGCTCATACCGATTCCTTTCCAGTTCGCAAATCAGACTGTGAGGCATTCTTCGTGGCCCACGTACCGCACCAATCCCATAGGCTTTCAGCTTCTCAAACGGGAGAAAAGACGGGTTGTACTGATCCAGCTTTTTCAATCTCATCACATGGTTCATATGTACGTTGCCATCATCATAACGGTAAGGAATATTGACTTCTGTAGCTTCGCACCGATATAGAACAGCGGAAACCGGGGCCGTAACATATAGACAGACAACATCGCCAACGGCTACTTTCTCCTGTTTATAGCCTTGGTCAGTAGTTTGATACTATGTACGAACTTTCTGCGTACTTGCTTTCGTTTTCGGATACCGTACAATATTTATACAATGAATCGTCAAGAGAGGAGGCAACAAGGTGACTTCTTTAACCATAGAACAAAAAAGAGTGGACATATACCCAAGCGCAAAGCCGGGCAGCCCAGTTATCTATCTCAACACCTTTTCCAATGCCGTTAACAGTGTGTATAAAAACCTGATGGCGCTCGGCTGCCCAGATTTCAGTCTGGTGGCGGTCAGTAAGCTGAAATGGGATCATGACATGACACCGTGGTATATGGGGCCGATCTCTAAACACGATACGCCCTGCACCGGGGGTGCGGATGATTACCTGAAACTGCTTCTGGATGAAATTATGCCGGAAGCGGAAGCACTCCTTCCCGGTGCGCCCGCCTGGCGGGGCCTCGCCGGTTACTCGCTGGCCGGGCTGTTCACCCTCTACGCTCTCTACCAAACGGATGTGTTTGCCCGCGCAGCGAGTATGTCAGGTTCCTTCTGGTTTGAGGGCATCATGGAATATGTGTGCTCCCATGAGATGAAGCGCAAACCTGACTGTCTGTATTTTTCTCTCGGAGACAAGGAGAGCTCCACCGATAATCCGATTTTGAACGTTGTGCAGCAGAATACGCAGGAGATAGAAACACTGTGCCACGGGAAAGGCATCGAAACCACCTTCGTACTGAACAGTGGCAGCCACTATCAGGCGTGCAACAAGCGCACAGCGGCTGGCATTCACTGGATATTAAATAGATAAACCGACAAGGAGATAAAACGATGGATACGATCTATTCGCTTTTTCAGAAGGTAGTTAAAGAACATGAAAATGCCCCGGCTATCATTGAAAACGACCGCACCATGACTTTTGGAGAGCTGTCCAACATGGTGGATATGATCACGTGCAGCTTTCCGCAGGAAGTACACAGCATCGGCATCGTCATGCGTCACCGAACCGAGATGATTGCCTCGATTCTGGCGGTACTCAAATGCGGCGGCCGATATGTCCCAGCCGAGCCGGATTTTCCCACCGGGCGCATCCATGACATGATGACCGAGGCACAGGTGGATTTTGTGCTGACGGAACACGCCTTTGCGCCCAAACTGAGCAGTTTCCCCATCCGCTATGTACCAAAGAACAAGCTGGGGCTGCAAGGCGAAGAAATGCTGGAAGTGGTCGATTTCAAATGTGACCCAATTCTGATTGGCACACTACGAGAGGAACCCGGCTTCTTCCCGGCGTATCACATGAGCAAGGATAGCTGGATTACTGTTGCACTGGATGTGCAGCGTATCAGATGACAAAATCAAAATGTTGCTTGATATGAGTTATGAAGCAACGATACCCAAAACATGCAAAAAGAGATACTGATAAATTCCCGTTTACCACCCAAGAACATCCATGAGAGAGGAGTGACCGTTATGAAGGAAAACAGAAAACTATTAAAAGAAGTGCTCAAGGACATCCGGCACGACATGACCGATGAGGAAGTGCTGAATCTGCTGGCAGACAGTAAGATCTCCGTCAGTCCTGAAAGCGAAAAAGAAAAGTATACGCTGGGGCAGCGTGCAGCAGATTCCATTGCAAAATTTGCCGGAAGCTGGGCGTTTATCTTTTCCTTTACCGGTGTTCTGATTCTTTGGATGGTGGTCAACACGGTGCTGGCTGCCAAAGCGTTTGACCCGTATCCGTTTATTCTGCTGAATCTGGTACTGTCCTGTGTGGCGGCAATTCAGGCACCGTTGATCATGATGAGCCAGAACCGTCAGGAGGAAAAAGACCGCCGCAGAGCGGAAAATGACTATAAAGTCAACCTGAAGACCGAGATCATGATCGAGGACCTGTACGATAAAGTAAACGCCATTCTTGCCAAGCAGTCCGCACTGGAAAAGCGGCTGCAAAACGATGGCAAAAATCATACAAAGCAGCAGGAAAACAACTGAATCCTAGCTTTTTTGCGCCAAAATGGGATAAGCCGGAAAGAAAACGGTGTGCGATTCCATCTCCCGGTGTTGATTTTTGTCTCATTGTGGTAATGGGGGAAAGACAGATACAAGATATTGTTGCAAAAGTATTATTTTTTTGTGAATATTAGCACTCTACTATTGACAGTGCTAAAATGCAGTGCTATAACAGTGGCGTGCTCAGGAGGAAGGGAAAAAGGAGAGCCGCAAGACTCCCCGGAAAGCTCTTCCGAGTGGACGCTTCAGATTTTTTGCCCCGACCCGAACGCCGGGATTGGAGGAATGATTTATGCTTATGCCGACTGTTTTCCATGAAAACCTGTTCGATGATTTCTTCGATCCGTTCTGGAATGACGCTGCACTGGAACGTATGATGAACCGTGAGGCTCGTGATACCTTTGGTAAGCGTGGTGCAAACATGATGAAGACCGATGTCAAACAGACGGACAACGGTTACGAAGTAGCTGTTGACCTGCCGGGCTGCAAGAAGGAAGACGTTCAGATGGATCTGAACGACGGCTACCTGACCATTCAGGCAGTGCGCAGCCACAGTAATGACGAAAAGGATAAGAAGGGCCGCTATCTGCGGCACGAATCCTTCTCCGGCACCTGCGCACGCAGTTTCTACGTGGGCGATGTGAAGAAGGAAGACATCCACGCAAAGTTCGAGGATGGCGTCCTGCACGTCGAGCTGCCTGCTCCTCAGCAGACGAAGGCTTTGCCTGAGAACCCGAATCTGATTGCAATCGAGTAAAACGCCGGTCGTGTGCGCCAAGGCACAACGCACATAAGATGCCCCCCGGAGAGCCGCAACAAGCCCTCCGGGGGCATTTTTTGTTTCCCGGTATTTTTCCGCAGCGGCAAGCCTTCGTCAAAACTCCGGGTGCCATTCATCCCGGATGCCAATGTCAGCACAGATGATTTTTCCGCACAGCGGCGCAGAAGCTTCTGCCATATGCAAAGGCTTATAACTGTCGAAGATTACGGTCAAATCTGCATGGGCAGCACCCTCGGCAACCTCCCCGGTATCCGTGTTGATGCCGCTGGGCAGGTCTACAGCCAGCACAAAGGTGTCGCTCTTATGCAGACGGCGTATCAGCCCGCAGGCAGCAAGACCGGAAGGCCGAAGTGCGCCATAAACTACCATAGATTCCATAAGCGAGTGACCTGAAAAGGCCGCTCGCTTTTTTGTTTACCACAGAGCTGAAAGGAGGCCAAAATGCCAAACAAAACGCAAGAATACCTTAACCTCGCCCAGCAAACGGCGAATGGTCTGACCCGGTACTGGGAAAGCTGGACGGACTACCTGACCACCGCATCCAGGCTGTACAAGTACCCCTTTGCAGACCAGCTGATGATCTACGCCCAGCGGCCCGATGCCACCGCCTGCGCCGACTATGACATCTGGAACAACCGGATGAACCGTTATGTCCGGCGCGGTTCTAAGGGCATCGCCCTGCTGGATGAATCCAGCGGATTCCCGCGCCTGCACTACGTTTTCGATGTGTCGGACACCGGGGTGCGCCGTAATTCCCGTGACCCCGACCTGTGGCAGTACAACGATGACCTGAAACAGCCGGTTTCAGAAATGCTCGCCGCCACCTACGGCATCAGCGGAGAGCGTGTCAGCCAGCAGCTTGCGGATGTTGCCGGGAAACTGGTGGCGGATTACTGGGACAACAACAGCGAGGACATCAGCGCCATCGTTGACGGTTCGCTGCTGATGGATTATGATAGTGCCGGGTTGGAAATGCAGTTCAAGTCTGCCGCCGCAATCAGCATCACTTACACGCTGCTGGAACGGTGCGGATTTGAACCGGATGGCTATTTTGACAAAGACAGTTTTCAGGCTATCTACAATTTTTCCACCCCGGACACTGTCTACACACTCGGTGCCGCAGTCAGCGACATCAGCCGCGAAGTCCTGCGCACCGTAGAGCGGGCAGTCAAAACGACCATCCGCCGCCGAAACAATGAAAGGAGCCAGCATGAATATGAGCAGCAATCTGAGTTACACGCAGACCGGGGATTATCTTCTCCCGAACCTGACCCTGCATCAGCCAAAGACCCCGCTGGGCAAGTACGGCAGGATGCGCCTGAACTTTCTGAAACAGCAGCACCCGGTGCTGTACCACACGATGCTCCTGAACGGGAGCCTGTACCCGACTCTGACCGAACTGGAGCAGACCGCAGCAGCAATGAAGGAGCAGATGATAGTCGATCTGCTGGCGAAGAACCCGGCACCGGACAAAGAGAAGAACCAGATAGCGTGGGTGCAGCACATGAACAGCCTGCGGGAGCAGGTCGAGGAAGTGATTCGGACGGAACTGATCTACAGCTAAGTCTTCTGGATGCCGTCATCCCCATCGAAGCCCAACAAATCGAACATATTGACCGAGCGGAGAGCGAAAAATCGCCCTCCGCTTTTGTTTTGTCACAGGCTGAAATTGAAAACGAACTGCGCAAGCATGGTTCCGGTTTTCAGGATGGCAAGCAACGGATCATCGAACTGTACCAGACGCAGCCTAACCGCAAACTCCGCGCCAAAGCACTGGCACATGAGTACGGCATCGGTGGGCACTCCCACGATTTTCTGGACGGAAGCAGAGGGTTTGTCAACCACGACTGGAAGGGGCTGGAATTTGACCATTATCCTGACCACCAGAAAATCACCCTGAAATGGACGCAGGTGGAACAGTATATCGACCTGATGATCCAGTCCGACCGCTACCTGACGGACAAGGAGAAGGAGCATTACACGCCCCCTGCGCCTGTCAGCGCAGAGCCAGATTCCACCCTGATCCATGCCAAAAACCTGATCCGGGAGTTTTGCTTGGAGGAATACGATTCCGAGCCGGACTTTTCCAATCTCGCTAAAATCGGCATTGCCTACACCCACGCCACCGATGAAGATATTCCTATTCAGGTCAACATAGATTTGGTGGGATACCGTGTGGAACGGTATCTGGGCGAGGTACTGATAGACGAGCGGCAGTACGAAAGTCTGGAGGAACTGGTCGAAACCGAACTGGAAGCTCTGGATTTCTCCGAACTCGTCAGCGTCACAGATGAGGAATTGGAGCATTATCACAACAAGGCGGAGGAACGCCCGGCACTGCTGCCTCTGGATGCCGCCACCGAGTACAACGCCCTGAAGGAGCAGCACCCGGATGCGTTGGTGGGCTTTGAACAGAACGGACAGTTTGAGTTTTACGGCGAGGATGCCCAGAAAATCTGCGAACTTCTGGGCGGCAAACTTCTGGAAAAAGAAACAGCACTGGGCACCGTTCCTGTCACCGGCTTCCCCAGCGACCAGTGGGTGTACCGTGCCAAGCAGCTGTGGCAGTGCGGCGAGAACGTCTACCTTGCCGGGCTGAACGAGGACGGCACCCACCACCAGACGAAGTACCTGCGCCGGGAGGATTATCTGCCGCTGGGTGCAACCGTCCACATGGAGGGGCGCGCCTTCCGGGTGGATAACGTCAATTTCGATAAGGACAGCGTAACCTTGCAGGATGTGGCACTGGCAGAACTGCGGATGCCAATTTTCCGGGAGGAGCCGCTGGCTCTTGTCCGGGAGTTGTACGAGCAGGAACAGGAAGTGATGGAACACCCCCTACCCGATTACAAGGTCGGTGACAATGTTATCGTTGACCTTCCTACCCGAACCATCGAAGGAAAAATCGGCTATGTGGGTGAAACCGATGTGCGCATCGACACCAGTGCGCATGGGCAGTCATGGGATAACGAGGTAATCAACAAGCAGCAGTTTGAGGACGGTCTGCGGCAGGATGAGCCTACGCCCGATGAAGAATTGGATAAACTGCCTATCTCCACAGAAGTCAATGGTGAATGGCAGACTTTTCCGAATGCTGCTGCCGCAAATGAAGCCCTGAACGCTGAACCTGTGCCGGAAGCTGCGGGAAATTTTCACATTACAGATGATAATTTGGGTGTCGGAGGCCCCAAGCAGAAATTCGCCCGAAACATCGAAGCCATCCAGACCTTGCGTACTTTGGAGCAGGAGCATCGTGGCGCCACCGCCGAGGAACAGCAGGTGCTTTCGCAGTATGTAGGCTGGGGCGGTCTTGCGGATGTCTTTGACCCCAACAAGGAAAATTGGTCTGCCGAGTATACCCAACTGAAAGGGCTGCTCTCCAAAGAAGAATATGCCGCCGCCCGCGCTTCCACGCTGAACGCGCACTACACCAGCTCTACCGTGATTCGTGCCATCTACGATGCCGTGGAAAAGATGGGCTTCCAGTCGGGGAACATTCTGGAACCGTCTATGGGTATAGGCAACTTTTTCGGTATGCTGCCTGACAGTATGGCTAGCAGCCGCCTGTACGGTGTAGAACTGGATTCCATCACCGGGCGCATTGCCCAAAAGCTGTACCCGCAGGCAGATATTACAGTGGCCGGATTTGAAACCACTGACCGCCGTGATTTCTATGACCTTGCTGTGGGCAATGTGCCTTTCGGTCAGTACAAAGTCAACGACAAGGCGTACAACAAACTGGGTTTTTCTATCCACAACTACTTTTTCGCCAAGACTATCGACCAGATCCGACCGGGCGGCGTGATTGCTTTCGTGACCAGCCGTTTCACGATGGACAGCAAGGACAGCACCGCTCGCAAGCACATGGCAGAACGTGCCGATTTGCTGGGTGCTATCCGTCTGCCCAACAGTGCGTTCCGTGCCAACGCTGGTACGGATGTTGTCAGTGACATTATCTTTTTGCAGAAGCGTGACCGCCCTGCAGACATCGAACCTGCATGGGTGCAGCTGGGGCAGACCGAAGATGGCTTCAATATCAATCAGTATTTTGTAGACCATCCGGAAATGGTGCTGGGAAATTTGGAACTAGAAAGCACCCAGTACGGCCATGACCTGACCGTTGCACCAATCGAAGATGCAAACCTTGCAGACCAGCTTACCGAAGCGGTGCAGCACATCGAGGGCCAGTACACTGCGGTGGAGATTGCCGCTCCGGACGTTGCCGATGCGGAAGTGCAGCGCAAAACTCTGCCCGCAGACCCTACCGTGAAGAATTTCAGCTATACTGTGGTGGATGGTGAAATCTACTACCGCGAGAACTCCATCATGACACAGATTGAACTGTCCGACAACGCCAAAGGCCGTGTGGCTGGCATGGTGGAACTGCGGCAGATCGTCAACGAGTTGATCGACCAGCAGTTGAATGACTTCCCGGACGAGGATATCAAGGCATCGCAGGCAAAGCTGAATTATGCCTACGATGCGTTTACTGCAAAATACGGTCTGATCAACGACAAGAAAAATGCCCGCCTGTTCGATGATGACAGCTCCTATTATCTGCTCTGCTCGCTGGAGAATCTGGACGAGAATAAAAATCTCAAGTCCAAGGCAGATATGTTTACCAAGCGGACGATTCGGCCAGAGCGTGTTGTCACCAGCGTGGATACCCCCAGTGAAGCACTGGCAGTGTCCATCGGGGAGCATGGCAAAGTAGACCTGCCTTATATGGCAGAACTGCTGGGCACTCCCGGTAACTATGAGCGCATCACCACCGAATTGTCCGGCGTGATTTTCAAAGACCCTGCTGCGGATGCTGACGACCCGGAAGCCGGCTGGCAAACAGCGGACGAATACCTTTCGGGTAATGTGCGCGATAAACTACGGATGGCACAACTTGCTGCAGAAAGCCGCTCGGAGTTCAAGGGCAATGTGGACGCACTGACTAAGGCGCAGCCCAAAGATTTGGAAGCTTCTGAAATTGATGTGCGGCTGGGTGCCACATGGCTTGCCCCCTCTATTGTGCAGCAGTTCATGATGGAAACTTTTCAGCCGCCCTATCGTATCCGCTACAACAATGCCATCACCGTTCGCTACTCCCCTTACACTTCCGAATGGCGGATCAGCAATAAATCTGCTACTGGCTTTGGTGACATTATGGCCACCGAAACCTACGGTACCCGCAGGGCCAATGCTTACAAGATTTTGGAAGACACCTTGAATTTGCGTGATAGCCGCGTTTATGATACCATCGAGGAGGATGGGAAAGAAAAGCGTGTGCTGAATCAAAACGAAACCACCCTCGCCCAGCAGAAACAGCAGGCCATCAAGGATGCTTTCGCTGGCTGGGTCTGGAAAGATCCGCAGCGGCGGACTCTGCTGGTGAAGAGGTACAATGAGCTTTTTAACAGCACCCGACCCCGTGAGTATGACGGAAGTCATATTCATTTTGTGGGCATGAACCCGGAGATCAATTTGCGAGAGCATCAGCGCAATGCGGTTGCCCATGTGCTGTATGGGTATAACACCCTTTTGGCGCACGAAGTCGGTGCCGGCAAGAGCTTTGAGATGGCGGCTTCCGCTATGGAACTGAAACGTCTGGGCTTGTGTCAGAAAAGTCTTTTTGTCGTGCCAAACCATTTGACGGAACAATGGGCCAGCGAATTTTTACGCCTGTACCCCAATGCAAAGCTGCTGGTCACCAGCAAAAAAGATTTTGAACCCGGTAATCGCAAAAAATTCTGTGCGAGAATTGCGACCGGTGATTATGATGCGGTTATCATCGGACACAGCCAGTTTGAAAAGATACCCTTGTCCGCAGAACGACAGGAGCGTCTGATTCAGGAACAGATGGATGAAATCGAGGAGGCCATCAAAGAAGCGAAAGCGCAGGTTGGCGAGCATTTCACGGTAAAGCAGCTGGAAAAGCTGCGCAAGTCTTTGAAACAGAAATTGGAAAAGCTGCAAGGCACAGACCGTAAAGATGATGTGGTTACGTTTGAACAATTGGGCGTAGACAGGTTGTTTGTGGATGAGAGCCAAGCGTTTAAGAACCTCTACTTGTACACGAAAATGCGTAATGTCGCAGGTTTGAGTACGAGCGAGGCACAAAAATCCAGCGATATGTTCGGCAAGTGTCGCTATCTGGATGAAATCACCGGTGGCCGTGGCGTGATTTTTGCAACGGGTACACCCCTGAGCAACAGCATGACCGAGATGTACACCCTCATGCGCTACCTTCAGTACAACACCTTGCAGCAGAAAGGGTTGACCCATTTTGATGCGTGGGCATCCACCTTCGGCGAGACGACCACGGCCATTGAGCTTGCGCCAGAGGGCTATACTTTAATAGGACGATAAACGTGATTGTCCTAAATTGAAAGATTCCATAAGAAAGGAGGTAGAACAAATGCCTAAAGAACCAAAAATCACCGCACTCTATGAGCGTTTGTCAAGAGATGATGATCTTGCTGGTGAATCGAATTCCATCACCAACCAAAAGAAATATCTGGAAGGTTACGCCCAAAAGAACGGCTTCAAGAACATCCGCCATTTTACAGATGATGGCTTTTCAGGTGTGAATTTCAACCGTCCCGGCTTTCAATCTCTAATAAAAGAGGTAGAAGCAGGAAATGTCGAAACGCTTATTGTGAAGGATATGAGCCGCTTAGGACGAAATTATCTGCAAGTCGGTTTTTATACGGAAGTTCTGTTCCCACAGAAAAACGTCCGATTCCTTGCAATCAACAACAGCATCGACAGCAACAATGCTTCAGACAATGATTTTGCTCCGTTTTTGAATATTATGAACGAATGGTATGCCAAAGACACGAGCAATAAAATCAAGGCTGTGTTCGATGCCCGGATGAAAGATGGAAAACGTTGCAGCGGCTCTATTCCGTATGGATATAACCGTTTGCCGAACGACAAGCAGACACTTGTTGTTGATCCGGTGGCATCTGAAGTCGTAAAGCGCATTTTTCTTCTTGCAAACGAAGGAAAAAGCCCACGGACAATCGCAGAACTGTTGACAGAGGAAAAAGTCCTGATTCCTGCTGCATACGCAAAGAAATATCACCCGGAGCAGTACAATGGGACAAAGTTCTCCAATCCGTACCTGTGGGGCACCTCCTCCGTAAGAACAATTTTAGGTCGGCAGGAATATCTGGGACACACTGTTTTACGAAAATCTGTAAGCACAAATTTCAAACTTCACAAGAGAAAAGAAACAGATGAAGATGAACAGTACGTTTTCCAGAACACGCATGAACCGATTATATCGCAAGAACTTTGGGATAGTGTTCAGAAACGCAGATGCCGAGTGAATCGCGCTTCTGCTTGGGGAACGCACACCAACCGTTTAAGCGGGTATCTGTATTGTGCCGACTGCGGCAGAAGATTGACCTTGCAAACACACTACAGTAAAAAGGATGGGTCTACTCAATATTCTTATCGTTGTGGTGGATATGCAAGTCGAGTGAATGGCTGTACTGCCCATTCAATCAGTGCCGATAATGTTGAAGCCCTGATATTGGCATCGGTCAAACGCTTTTCGAGATTTGTTCTAAAAGATGAAGAAACCTTCGCTTTGGAACTGCAATCACTTTGGAGAGAGAAACGTGAAGAAAAGCCGAAGCAGAACCAATCGGAATTGAAACGTTGTCAAAAACGCTATGATGAGCTTTCTGCCCTTATTCGTAGCCTGTACGAAAATCTTATGGCTGGACTGTTGCCCGAACGACAGTACAAGCAGCTGATGGCACAGTATGATAGCGAGCAGGCAGAATTGGAATCGAAGATGGAAACGATGAAATCCGAAATTGCCGAAGATAAGTCAAGTTCTGTTGATATTCAACATTTCATTTCGCTGATTCGTAAGTGCAAAAATCCAACAGAAATCTCCGATTCAATGTTTAACGAACTTGTCGATAAAATCGTTGTTTATGAAGCCGAGGGTGCAGGCAATGCCCGCACACAAAAGGTTGACATTTATTTCAACTATGTCGGCCAAGTCGATATTGCTTATACCGAGGAAGAACTTGCCGAACTAAAAGCGCAGAAGGAGCAGGAAGAACGGCAGCACATGGAAAAGCAGCGCAAACGTGAAAAAGCCTACCGAGAAAAGCGAAAGGCAAAGAAAATCGCTGAAAACGGTGGCGAGATCATTAAAACCAAAACGTGTCCGCACTGCGGGAAGATGTTTACACCTACGAGCAACCGACAGCTTTTCTGTTCAAGAGACTGCTGGAATCAGGCAAGGCAGGAGCAAAAGAAAGCGGCTAGAGAAGCCGAGAGAGGAGGTCATTACTACCGGCAACGTGCCTGTGCCGTATGCGGTCACTCCTACTGGCCTACACACAGCCAGCAGGAATTTTGTTCCGATGAGTGCAGGAGAATTAACCACAACAGGAAAACCTTGGAATTCTATCACAAGAAAAAAGGAAATCCAAAACCTGACCCAGAAGCAGTCCCAACGCCGAAACCAAAGGAGGATAATGCAGCATGACTACCTTAAAGAACACGCTCCACGACAGCAACAATGGTCTGGACTACACCCTTGTCAATGACCACTATCTGCCGAACCTGACCGCAGCAGCCCCGACAGAGCAGCACCCCACCGGGCGGTGGGGCCGCTTACATAAAAGGTATCTGAAAGAACATCATCCCATCCGGTACAATCAACTGCTCCTGTCCGGGGAGCTGGGTAGCTACCTTGCCAAGCTGGACAAGCAAGTCGAGGAGCAGCTTGCATTGACCGTCCGGCAGATGCGGGACAGTGCGGTTGGGTGACTTAAGAGAAAGAAAAAAGATACCACATATCGTTGAAAATTAAATTTCAAAATCATTAAAGGAGCGATTCAAATGAAACGAAATCAGAATTTCGACCATAATCACTCTCAAAAAGTGCTTTCCTGTCGCTACAACATGGACACCAACCGGGCGGAAGCCCGATTCGAGGATGGAACCATTCTTTCCATCGACTGCATCGTCATTGAGGACGAATATGGCAACACCCCGGCACAGCGAGCAGAACTGGACTGGCTACTTATATAACAAGCCCTTGGAATATACCCAGCTTGTGCTGAGTGGAGAAATCGAACATTATCTTTCACTTGGTTGCGATCACGGTAGACTAGAAGATTGACCTTTTTTCATAGAAATGTGATTGGCTGTTACAGAATGGCTCTTCAAAAAGCATTACAGAAAATCCGGAAACTTTTTTGAACCATAATAACTCAAAAAAGTTTCCGGATTTCTGTTTTTGTACGATTGCTATCGTATTTTCATTTTGCAATAGTTTTCATAATTGACCATTGTCCATTACAGAGAATATAGGTTTCTTCCTATAATTGGCTGACATTTTATAGCACACACATTTATTTCTGCATGGAATACCCACTGCTTCCATAAAATATTTACTCGAATAATTTTCCGCAAAATGGACAACGATCTTTCACTGTTAGTACAATTGAAAAGTGCTTCCCACAAAAAGGACAACGACGTGTTATAAAATCAAAAATATAGTCTATCAAAAGTACAACAACAGCTGCTATACGAAACTCAAATGCCCATAGTGCGCATACGACTATTGCTATGAAGATGAATACAGCTTTGCATAATGTGAGTTTTGTTTGGAATTTCATTTTTTATTCTTCTTTCAAGCATTTTCCTTATAAGACGGAACTCTGCATTGGAATCACCACTTTTTTGATAAAATTAGGAGCCATCACTTTCCGACAGCCATTCGTCTAGGATTCTTGATGCTATTTCAGCATATTCTTCATCTGTAGAAATAGATTTCAAATATTTGTAAAGAGTATCTTTTTCTTCTGCCGCCCCAATATAAGGAAGTTCTGCTCCAATTCCAGTTATGACAAGCGCTTCAAAATCCGTATCAGCCATCAGTTTGTTATGATTCAGTATACAAAGCGTATCTTCTGGAAATTCAACAAGCCGCTTAGACAATACCGAAAAACAATCTTCGGTATATCCGCCATCTGAAATTTTAAGTTCTTCTAATATTTGACTCGTTTCCATATCCTCAAGTTCTGATAAAAAATCTTGTGGATTTGATACCGATATGGAAACAGAGGATTCGGTGGAGGATGACGGTAGCGAATTTGTTGCGCAGGCGGATAAACTGGCCAGCATGATTGTGAGAATCACTATTTGAAATCGTTTCATCAGACATAACCTCCATTTTGTGTACTCCAACAGGAGCTTTTGTTTAGTCAACGTAGTTCACACTGTGTTTGTGACAGCTTTTTTGAAAAAAGTTCAAAATCTTGTCAGCTTTGGACGCTTCAACAAAAAAGTGTCCACACATTTGTAAATAATTACAAGCGTGTGGGCAAAAATTCAGCCAATTAGGAAATGCTCTCTGCAATTTTTAGAATCTCTTCACGCGGTATCTTTCCAATGATCGTATCCTCTGCACAGTTTGAAACCGTGCAGAAACCGTGCACTTACTCCAAAACAAACAAATTTAGACCTACCCCCTACCAACTTGACGGCATTGGTTTGAGTGACCGAACATCAAAATCAAGTCATGGAGGCTCGCATATTGAGCAATCCATTTTCTTTCCACTGCATCATAGGGATAACCGGAATTCCCCAGCATCTCTTTTATTCAGGATTTTTCTACTGAAATCCGGATTCCAAATCCTCCCTCTGAGTATGCAATGCTTATCCATGTTTCATCTTTTCTTAGCAAAACGCCTGTCGAAACGCTTTCTGAAGCCGATGCCTCTTCAGCGTATCCTAAGGTTTTCAATTGGTCAATATATTTTTGTATTTCTTCTTCAGAGATATTATTATAAAAGATTGCATAATACCCAGCATTAGAACCATCCAATATATATTCTATCGTTCCACTTTCCGGCTCACAAATAAGCCTAGTGTATTCATTATCCGGCCAAACTGAAGTATAAATACATTTTACATCAGACGGATTGGTTACTCCATGTGTAGCAAATTTTCCCTGACCTGAAAAACGAATGCAAAGAAAGACCAATATCAAAACTATAAAGGCAACCGCCATACTGCTAAAAAATTCCAATTTCTTATTCATTTGGCTTGCTCCATAATTCAAACGTACAAAGCCACGATTCTTTTCTTTCGACTCTAAAGAATCGTGGCTTTTATACCCATTATCTAATGCTTTTATTACGGAATCGTGATGTCGTAGGAAATGGAGAACTGGCCACCGTTTGCCAAAGCATTCAATTTGTTTTCAAGGAAATTATCTGCATTGGAATCACCTCCATCACGGTTTCCATTTTAGATGTTGATAATAGCAAAGCACAAATAGAAAAAATCCACAATATTGTAGCAAGACGGAGAAAAAATGTCACCAAAACGGTGTAAGCGCAAAGCAGGGATTGGTTCTTGATCTCTGTTGTGAGAGTTCACAAACGTCCGGGATGCTGTTGCCGGAAGGATGCTTTCTTCAATTTTCTTCCAGAATTCTCTGCAAATAGCGGGCTGTTTATGCTTCTTGAGAATCCATCTAGTGAATACCGACACCCTCCATGATCTTTTCTATCCAATTTGTGGAAGAATCATTTTTCTCACTAAATGACCCCAAATAATGTGACGAACTCTCAACCTCTATTATTACACCATCCGGCATTCTGTATTTTTCTAAACTGAGATTCAAACCTTTAAGTGGGATTGTTCTAGCCAGTTGAGGGATAGAAACTGTATGGAGAATATCAATTTTTGATAAACCTCTATACGTTTCTGTCTTTTCGGCTTCACTTAGCAAACGTTCTGCATACTGATTTGAAATAACTTGTATGCGAAATTGTTCTTTTTCATCCTCGTTCATCTCAAGTGGAACGCCGTGCAATGTGTCCACAATATAGGACGAAATTTTAGCGAAGTGCTCGTCAAAATCAGTGGTATCTTCGTTGGTCATATTTCTGTTCTACCCTCATTATAAGCTTTCCGGTCTGCTTAAAGTTACAGCTTTCAGCGTAAAGCTTCCGTAGTTTTTAATGCTAAACGATAGTTATCGAACTTTTCCACAGTTTTTGCAAAAACGTTCAGAAGAAGCATTTAATGTTCCGCAGTCCGGGCAATACCATCTTCCGTCTGGCATCGGTTCAACAGGCGAGGGCGTTTGGTGTGCTTTTGCTGGAGTTTGAACGGGTGATGCAGTAAACAGCGGCGCAATATTCACATCTCTACGGCCAACACCAGCGAGACTTCTAAAATCCCACGATTTAACTTCTTGTGCCAATGTCCGTTTTGGTTCAATATACTGACCGCACCGTTGGCAATATCGAACACCCAACTTGTTTTCATAACCACAATTTTTACAAGCCATCAAAAATCCCCCTTTGCTTCTTGTTTAGAGACTTTACCTTCCTTTATCGAATAGCTAAAATTATCGAACCCACTAAAAATAGTGTCGAAATTCCCAACATAATCCATGCGGACTTCACTTTTGGGCTATTACTACAACTTTTGAAAGATATTGCCATCTGAATATAATACAAGGCTACAATTCCATATGAGAAAAACAAAGCAGCCCAAGCATACGGCACTGCACTTTCAGGGGTTAGTCTCACAAGATTACCAAGCCATATCGAAACGCACCCCCAAAGTGGTAAAGGCGCACCAAGAAAGAAATCATTTTTCTTGTCCATTTTTGTCCTCCTGTGACCTGATAATACGGTTTTATGGCATATTATCTTTGCATGGATTTGCGAAACACTCAGCCTTAAATACACGAATTGAGAAATATACCAATTATCAGCATCAGCATTCCAAAAGTGATCTGTGAACCCAAAAGACCTCCACCAGCATCATTTTTATCAGTGCTTTTAATTGCTTTCACCAAAAATTTAGGGAATATCACGCCTAAAATCGCCATTAAAACTATTATTATTCCTCTCATTTGATTTTCTCCCCTCTTATGCACATATTAGGTCAACTATGATAACATCAAAGCACAAGAATCAATCAACGTCCACAATTTTGTAGCAAAACAGAGAAATTTTGTAACGAAATCGGTGTGCGTACAGATAGTATGTTCCCTAACAGTGGACATCCAGCATTAGGGGAGCACACCAAAGCTACCTTTCGCCATATTACAAGTCAATCGTCAACCAAAGGCTTTTGACTATTTGAAGTTTTGGCATAATCGTATTATACTTGTAAGGAACAGGGCTGTATGTTGTGTAATGAAAAGCGGTCCCATGTGCACATGTGCAATGGAGGGATTTCAAAATGAATGTCTTGGTTTGTGACGATGAACGGCAGATCGTTGATTCTATCATTGAAACACTTGAAAAGAAAACCGAAGAAACACAGGTATCATCAAGATTTTATGGATTTTCTCAACCAAGTCAAATAGACTTATCACTTCCGTATGATATTGCGCTTCTGGATATTGATATGGGCGAAACAAATGGAATTGAGCTTGCCAGAAAGTTACGAGCAGAAAATGAAAATATTGTGATTATCTTCATTACAAATTTCATTCAGTATGCTCCAGAGGGATTTGAAGTTCAAGCCTTTCGTTACTTACTAAAAGCAGATCTCTCTGCTAAACTTGATTCCTACTTTGATTCAGCTGTCCAAGAAGTACTTCGACGGAAACAGCTTGTCACAATTTCAATCAACTCTGAAATTATCGATGTACCTGTAAATGACATTCTGTATTTAGAATCTCATCGAAGAATCATTGTTATGCACTTGTTGGACGAAAAACGCCCAGCATACCAATTTTACGGCAACATAACGGAACTATCCGAAAAAATCGAGCCACTCGGTTTCCTTCGTATTCAAAAAAGCTATCTTGTCAATATGCACTATGTCGAAATCTTTCAATACAATAAAGTCCAATTGCGCGGTGGTCTTTGTCTGGCTCCAAGCGAAAAGAATTATAGTGAGCTAAAACAGAAATATTTACATTGGCGAGGTAAAAGTAGATGGATGCTTTGATCAGTTTGGTTTACACAATCATAGATTCAGTCTGCGTATGTCTGTTTTTAGACGCTTTTGCTTCGCACCGTTGGAGGAATCATAGATTTCTTGTCGGTGTAATAGTTCAAACTATTTTAATGTATGCATCCATTGAATTCAGTGTTATTGCCTTAAATCGAAACCAAATCGTCAAAATTCTCTTGATTCTACTATCCTGCTTTATTGTTGCCAGAACTCTATATGAGAATATCTCAGGAAAGTTTTTATTATTTCTTATCGTTGTAGAATATCTCTTGACTTATAGTTTATCTTTTGCAGTCGGAATGCTTGCAACTTCGGTTTGTGGGATGGATGCTCAGACGTTTCAAGCAAACAAGACACTATCGCTAATCTACGGAATCTCTTATTATTCAGCCGAATTATTTATTATTGCGCTATTTCGCAAAATGATGCTTCAGCGTATGGGCAATAGACCCAGAAGCGATGCTCAACATTCGCAGCTGATTCTGTACTTTCTATTTCCATGTGCATCATTTGTAATGCTTGTGATCCTACTTTACGTTACAAGTGGTCACAATATAGAAGAGTTTGTTTCTGCTGGCTGTTGTATTCTCATTTTTATTTCAAACATTGCAATTCTCTTTTTATTGGAGCGAATGGAGTATGCAGCATCGGAAAGAGAACAATTATTGATGCTTAACCAGCAGATTCAGCTACAATCGAAAAACATGACTTCGGCAAGCGAACTTTATTCTGCCCAAAGGAAAAAAGTTCACGATTTCCGGGCGCACCTGAATATCCTAAATCAATTGATGAAGAATCAAGAGTATTCTGCCGCTGAAGAATATCTTGAAAAAATCACCGAACAGCAAACTGATCGGCTATTCCTTGTCAACACACATCATCCCATCTTGGACGCACTTTTCAATACAAAAGCCGCCGAAGCAACTCAAAAGAAGATCAGCATTGATTTTGAAGTGAATGATCTATCAAATCTTCCATTTGATGTCTCCGATATGGTAGTGCTTCTATCAAACCTTTTGGATAATGCCATTGAAGCGTGTCAGCAGTATGATAAGGGCGATAAAGCGATTCATGTCATGGCCGTTGCACAGCAAGACTTTTTTATCTCTGTCCGAAACACATCGGAACCTGTTGTAATTATAAGTGGTTCCATTCCAACGACAAAACCAGAACCGCAGATGCATGGCTTTGGACTTGCGAACATCCGGCTGATTCTCGAAAAATACAGTGGAGAGTATACGATGTTCTATGAAAATGGCTGGTTCCAGTTCACCGCTGATATACCGTTCACCCCGATTTCGTGACAGATTTTATCCATGTTAGTACAAAAGCATGGACGAAATCTTCTATTGTATGTATAGTAACAATAAGATGCAGATGATTTCAATGCATCTATAAGAGTTCGCGTATAATAGTTTGTTTCTTGAAGAAGGGAGTGTGTCAGCATGAAAAAATAGAAGCCAATCCTATTTGCAATTGTGATTCTAATATTGCTTTTATTTATTATTGGTGGAATGCTGGGACTGCTTCCTCAACCGCTTTTCGTCTTGTCATCACAAACCATTCTGGTTATATTGGTCTGCGGCGTTGCATTGATAATCGGACTTCTGCTGAAATTTTTCGACAAGAAGTGAGATGCTTAGGAGTTTCTATGTTGCCATTTTTCAATCAAAAAGAGCTGGTTGTTTGCTCGAATCAATCTCAATACCAAAAATACACATCGCTTTTAGAAAAGGCAGGAATAGCCTATCGAACAAAAGCACGCGATTTATCATCACCGTCTCTGTTTTCAATGGGAACCCGTGAAAGAGCCGGAACTGCATTTCAAAAGGTCAATTATCAAACGCTCTACACAATATACGTTCGCAAAGTTGATTACGAGCGTGCTGTTCACGTTATCATTGTTTGATTCAACTGCCAAAACCATATACGCTTTTCCTCGCCAAACAATCAGTTGCAAAGCAGGTCTGATTGTTTGGCTTTTTATTTTCTGAAAAAGGAGCGTGATGCCATTGACCCAACCCAAAACCGACCTTGCCTATCTCCGCAACGAAAAAGCCAAAGCAGAGCAGAAGCTGCGCTCTTGCCAGCACCGGGAAAAGATCCTTGAACGCAGGATGTCGGAGCTGAACCGGAGAGAGCGTGTGCATCGCCTTTGCACCCGTGCCGGAATGCTGGAAAGCTTTCTGGTCTGTCCGGGAGAACTGACTGATGATCAGGTTATGGAGCTTCTGAAAATCTCGTTCCGTCAACCGGAAGTCGTGCTGGCACTTGCAAAGATGGTGCATGACGTTCACGAACGCAGCAACGTCCAAAACCCTTTAGAATAAAGGGCGCAATTATACACCGTTCCGGTGAAATTGCGGTCTTGCAGACGGCTCGATGAAATCGAAGCTGGCGTTTGTGCGCCAGCCCGATTCCATCCCAAGGAAAACTGCATTTTCCTTGCGCTGCTTTGCAGCTATCCTTTTGCGGCTCCCGCCTGAGGCCGAAGCGCACAGCACTCCGTTCCAAGGCGGCGAGCACAACCGAATATGATTCCAGACCGTTCATCAAGAGCAATCTTGCTGGGCGGTCTTTTTGTTTGGGGGTGATGCCTATTCCGTGTCCGCATTTCAAAATCACCATCGTCAAGCGCAGCCAAGGACAGTCCGCTGTTGCCGGGGCCGCTTATCAGAGCGGTGAACGGCTGTTCAGCGAGTACGACCAGAAAACGAAATTCTACAACAAGATGAAAGAACTTGTCCACGCCGAAGTCATGCTGCCGTCCCATGCGCCGCCCGGATTTGCAGACCGGGCAACCCTCTGGAACGCCGTGGAAGCCATAGAGAACCAGTGGAATTCCCAGCTTGCCCGCCGTATCGTGCTGGCACTTCCGAGAGAAGTTCCGAAAGACCAGTATCTTCCCATGCTCAAAGAATTTTGCAATGAGCAGTTTGTTGCCAAGGGCATGATAGCCGACTTTGCCATCCACGACAAGGGAGATGGCAATCCACACGCCCACATTCTGCTGACGCTCCGGGCAATGGATGAACACGGCAGGTGGCTCCCGAAAGCCCGAAAGGTATACGACCTTGATGAAAACGGCAAGCGCATTCAACTCCCCTCCGGGAACTGGAAGTGCCACAAGGAAAACACCGTGGACTGGAACGACCAGAAGTACGCCGAGGTTTGGCGGCATAGCTGGGAAACCATCACCAACCGCTATCTGGAGGCTGCTGGCAGACCGGAACGTGTTGACCTGCGCTCCTTTGAGCGGCAGGGCGTCCAGCAGATACCGACTGTGCATCTCGGCCCCGCCGCACACCAGATGGAAAAACGTGGAGTGGAAACCTTTCTCGGCAACCTGAACCGAGATATTCGAGCCGCCAACAGTCTGATGCAGTCCATCCGCAGCGCAATTCGTGGGCTGCAACGCTGGATTGCAGACCTGACCGAAAAGAAGCAGATTCTTCTGGACGCACTGGAAAAGGCGAAGAAGCCCACGCTGTCCGACTTGTTGGTGGATTACTTCAACCTTCGCAACGAGCAGCGCAGCGATTGGTCTGGCAAGGCAAAACTGAAATGCACTGTCCGGGACTTTGAGGAAGTCAAACGGGCGGTGGACTATCTGAAAGCCCATTCTCTGAACACCATCGAGGATCTGGATACCGCAATTTCTAACCTGAACCAGACCGCCGCCCCTCTCCGCAAGCAGTTGAAGCAGAACGAAAACCGTATGCGGGCAATCGCCCAGATCAAGGATGCTGCCGCCGTCCATGCCAAGCTGAAGCCCATCCACGATACCTTTATCAAGAAGAACTTCAAGTTGACCAAGGACGCTTACGCCGCCCAGCACAAGGACGAGCTGGACACCTTCAATAAAGCTGTCCGCACCCTGATGAAGCTGAACGGCAGCACAGCGGTGGATTTTTCGGCATTGGATGCCGAATTTTCTGCGCTGCAATCCGGCAGCGCAGAGCTGCGCACCCAACTGGAAACCTTGCAGCCGGACGTCTCTGCCCTGAAAAATATCCGCAAGTATATCGACATGGTGCTGAATAAGCAGCAGCTTTCCGCACCGGGCGGTAAGACCCCGGAGAAGGAGTCGGTGCTGAAAAAGCTGGAAGAAGCCAAGGCGGCGCAATCCCAGAAGAAGGCCGAGCAGAAAAATCACACACAGGAGCTTTAAGGAGGAAGCAGCATGACCTACACCCAAGCCCAGATCGACCGTGCAAACGCCGCCAATCTGGAAGATTTTCTCCGGGCGCAGGGCGAAACGCTGGTGCGCAGCGGAAAGGAGTATCGCTGGAAAACCCACGACAGCCTGACCGTCTGCGGAAACAAATGGTTCCGGCACAGCCAGAGCAGGGGCGGCTTTCCGGTGGATTTCGTGATGGAATTTTACGGCAAGTCCTTCCCCGAAGCGGTGCAGATGCTGACCGGAGAGCCGGGCAAAGCCCAGCCGGAGGCTGACCCCGCCCCCTCTCCGGCGTTTCGTCTGCCGCTGCGAAATGTCACCAACGCCAACATCCTGAACTATCTGACACAGGAACGGAAACTCAGTCCCTCGCTGGTGAACTTCTTCATCGCCGCCGGAGATATTTACGAAGACGCCGCCCACCACAACGTGGTCTTTGTGGGGCGGGATGCAGACGGGCATCCCCGCTACGCAAGCAGCCGTGGGATTCGGGAAAAGTTTCGGCAGGATGCAGCCGGTGCAGAAAAGGCATTTGGCTTTGCCCATCGCGGCACCGACAAGCAGTTGCTGGTCTTTGAAGCGCCCATCGACCTGCTGTCTTTCATCGAACTGTTCCCGAAAAATTGGCAGCAACACAATTATCTGTCGCTGGGCGGGGTGTCGGGCAAGGCGCTGCGGCAGTTTCTCTCAGAACGCCCGGACGTGGAGCGGGTGTTCCTCTGTCTGGATGCTGACAAAGCCGGAGAGGATGCCTGCAAGCGTCTGGCTGCTCTGCTGCCGGACACCGTGAGCGTGACCCGCATCCAGCCCTGCATGAAAGACTGGAACGAAGTTCTCGTGCACCGGGCAGAAATCCCGAACCGCAATTATTTCAAAAGCATCGTGCTGAAAGAGCCGTCAAAACCGGAAACGGTGAAGATTATCCGCATGAGCGACGTGGAACTGACCCCGGTGGAATGGCTCTGGAAGCCGTATCTGCCTTTTGGAAAACTCAGTGTGCTACAAGGCAATCCGGGCGAGGGCAAGACCTACTTTGCCATGCACCTTGCCGCTGCCTGCACCAACGGAAAGCTGCTGCCCAACATGGAGCGCATGGAACCCTTCAACGTGATCTACCAGACCGCAGATGACGGTCTGGGCGATACGGTCAAGCCCCGCCTGATCGAAGCCGGGGCAGACCTTGACCGGGTGCTGGTCATTGACGACAGCGAGGTGCAGTTGACGCTCTCCGATGAACGAATTGAAAAAGCCATTATTGAGAACAACGCCCGACTGGTCATCATCGACCCGATCCAGGCGTATCTCGGTGCCGATGTGGACATGAACCGGGCGAACGAAGTCCGGCCCATCTTCATGCGGTTGGGACAGGTAGCGCAGCGAACAGGCTGCGCTATTTTGCTGATTGGACACCTGAACAAAGCCGCCGGAATGCAGAGCCTGCAACGGGGCCTCGGCTCCATCGACATTGCCGCCGCCGTCCGAAGCGTCATGTTTATCGGCAAGCTGAAGCACGACCCCACCATGCGCATCCTGACCCACGAAAAAAGTTCCCTTGCCCCGCCGGGAGTGTCGTTGGCGTTCTCTCTGGGGGACGAGGGCGGTTTCCGCTGGGTCGGCGAGTACGACATTACCGCAGACGAAATGCTGTCCGGCATCGAACCGCAGCGTGAAACCAAGACCCAGCAAGCCAAAGACCTGATCTGCACCCTGCTTGCCGGAGGAAAGCAGGTGTTCAGCGAGGACATCGACAAGGCGGCGCTGGAAAGGGGCATCCCCGGCAGAACTGTCCGGGATGCCAAGCGTGAACTGGGCGATGCCCTGAAAAGCAAGATCGTGGAAGGCCGCAAGAAGGTCTTTTGGATGGAATAAGCCATTTGGCTGGCAGAAAATTTTGGCTGGCAAGAAAATCATGGTACACCCACAGTTGCCAGTCTGCCAGCCAAATTGAAAAAATGACGATTTAAGGAGGAATTGAATGAAGAATCAGAATTCGAGTTATTCGGTACAGATTGGCAAGACCACCTTTATTGTGTGTGTGAAGCAGTCCGAAACTGCCAAAAAGCCGATTGAAAAGATGTTCAAGGATATGTGCAGACATGAGGTCACAAGGGGCTTCCTTGCGGACAACCTGATGAATTTAGAAAAATTACCGAAAACCTCTTGACGAAGTCCAGCCCGAAGGTACCGGATACCGTGCACGCACTCGTTTTGCAAAGTTCTTCAACTTGCCTGAACTGATGGCGATGTTCAAAGAAGCGGCGGATATCAAGACCAGCGATCAGTTGAACCTGCCAGTGCCCCAAGCTAAATTTGAAACCGTAGTGGTCAAGCCTTCGGAAATCCAGCAGGACATGGTGCAGGCGTTGAGCGAACGTGCAGCCGAAGTCCACAGCGGTTCTGTTGACCCTTCTGTGGATAATATGTTGAAAATTACGTCGGATGGCCGCAAAATCGGTCTTGATCAGCGGTTGATGAACTCGGCTCTGCCTGATGACCCCAGCAGTAAGTTGAATGCCTGCGTCAACAACGTCCTGCGCATCTGGAACGACACCAAGGAACAGATGCTGACCCAGCTGATTTTCTGCGATATGTCTACTCCAAAGGGTGACGGTTCGTTCAACGTCTATGACGATATCCGCTCCAAGCTGCTCACTGCTGGTGTGCCAGAACAGGAAATCGAGTTCATCCACAACGCAGATACGGAGAACAAGAAAGCAGAACTTTTCTCCAAGGTGCGCAGCGGACAGGTGCGTGTGCTGCTGGGCAGCACTGCAAAAATGGGAGCCGGTACAAATGTCCAGACGCTTCTTGTGGCAGTGCATCATCTGGATGTAGGCTGGCGTCCGTCGGATATGACTCAGCGCAATGGCAGAATCATCCGTCAAGGCAATCAAAACAAACAAGTGTACGTCTATAATTACGTCACTGAATCGACATTTGACGCCTACTTGTACCAGACCTTAGAGAATAAGCAGAAGTTCATTTCGCAGATCATGACGAGCAAGTCGCCTATGCGCTCCTGCGATGATATTGATGAGCAGGCTCTGTCTTACGCTGAAATCAAGGCTCTGTGTGCTGGTGACCCGCGCATCCGGGAAAAGATGGATTTGGACGTGCAGGTGGCAAAATTGAAAGTTCTGCGCGGTGACTTCCAGAATCAGAAATATCGTCTGGAAGATAAGCTGCTCAAAACATTCCCAGAAGAAATCCAGAAACAGAAAACCCGCATTGCTGCTTTGCAGCAGGATTCGCAGATTGCAGCAGCACACCCGCAGGACAAAGAAAACTTCTGCGGTATGACCATCAAAGGTATGGTGTACGATGACAAAAAGGCTGCGGGCGAACGGCTGCTGCTGGCTCGGCAGGAGATGCCCAATGCTGATATGATGCTGCTGGGCACCTACCGTGGGTTTGAACTGAACATTCGATTCGACAGCTTCAAGAATGAGCATCAGGCCGTACTCCGGGCAGAGTTGAGTTACCCGGTGTCGCTGGGCGATGATGCGCGCGGCAATATCACTCGTCTGGACAATGCCATCGACAACTTTACGGACCGTATTGCAGACGCCGAAAATGCTCTGCAAAATCTGGAGCAGCAGAAACAGGCTGCAGAGGTTGAAGTGGCAAAGCCCTTCGCGCAGGAAGAAGAACTGGCTGAAAAGTCTGCTCGCCTTGCCGAACTGAATGCTCTATTGAATATCGACCGTGACCGCAGTTCCTCGCAGGATGCTCCCGAAGAAGCAGAGGAAACCGAAGCACCCGCAACTCGTCCGTCTGTGCTGTCTGCACTGGAAGAAAAAGCCAATCAGCCAGAGCCTGTTAAGCCGTTCAAAAGCTATCTGGATAAGGAGGGCCGATAATTTGAAAAAGCGGGAACACCGTCTCTTTATTCGTGTGACTGATGAAGAACGGAACTGCATTTTAGATAAGATGTATGGCATGGGCATCCACAGCCTGAGTGCCTATATCCGCAAAATGGCATTGGATGGCTACTGCCTGAATCTCGACCTTCCGCAGCTGCGGCGCATGGCTTATTTGCTCCAGAATTGCAGCAACAACTTGAATCAGGTAGCAAAACGCGTCAACGAAAGCGGCAAGATCTATTCTGCCGACCTTGCCGATCTACGCACCCGGCTGGATGAACTGATTGATATCGGTAAGCAGATTCTTTCCAAGCTGGCAGAGCTATAAAAATTCCCGCAGTTGGAGGACTGCGGGTGTACATATAATGCTTGACATCCTTGCAACGTAGTAGTCGATACCTTTATAATAAGGGCGAACAGAAAGGAAGTGCTTGATATGATGTCTATGCTGAAGAAAGTTGTTCTTTTCCCGATTTCTCTCTTTGTGGCGTTTTTGGCTCTCATGGCAAAGTGGCTGCTCACTTTGTCCAGTTATGTGGTCGCTCCGCTGATGCTCTACATCTTCGGCTGCGGCATCTACACCGCCTGCCGTCAAACTTGGGATCAGTTTCTTATCCTGCTGGTGTCCGAGTTCATCTGCTTCATCCTCTTTTTCGGTGCAACTGCCATCACCGAGGGTATCGGGCGTTTTAGTGAATGGCTTGCAGAACTGTAAGAAATAGTTTTAATCCTTTGCCGCCTTCGGGCGGCATTTTCATTTTATAGGGGGTGATTCGTGATGGCTGCGACACGATTGATCGCATTGCACAAGAATAAGGGAAAGACCGTTGCGGCCTGTTTGAAAAGCCGCACAGATTATGTGCAGAACCCCGATAAGACCGAGCAAGGTGAATTGGTGAGTTGCCACGAGTGCAGTCCTCTGACAGTCGATGAAGAATTTATGCTTACCAAGCGGCAGTATGAACTTGCTACCGGGCGCAGACAGAAAAGTGACGTGATTGCCTATCAGATCCGGCAGTCGTTCAAACCCGGCGAGATCACCGCCGAAGAAGCCAACAAGGTGGGCTACGAACTAGCCATGCGCTTTACCAAGGGCAAACACGCCTTTGTGGTGGCAACGCACACGGACCGTCACCACATCCATAACCATGTGATTTTCAACTCCACCGCATTGGACGGTTCAAAAAAGTTCCGGGATTTTTTCTTTTCGGCACTGGCCGTTCAGCGGTTGAGCGACTTGATTTGTCTGGAGCATCAACTCTCTGTTATTGAAATAAAGCCCTACCGGGAACGGCAGAAACGTACCCTCTATCCACCCAAAGAAAGCAATCGTGATAGGCTGTGTGGCATCATCGACAGTATCCTTGCAGAAAAGCCCAAGGATTACGAAGATTTTCTGCAAAAACTGGAACAACAGGGTTATGAGGTCAAGCGTGGAAAATACACTTCCGTCAAGGGCGCACGACAAAAACGGTTCATCCGATTCAAAACGCTGGGCGCAGGCTATAGCGAGGACGAACTGAAAGCAGTGATTGCAGGAAAAGCAGAACACCATCCCCACCAGAAGCAGCCGCCCCAAGAGCAACCGTTCCAATTGCTGGTTAACATTCAGGCAAAGCTCTCCGAGGGCAAAAGCGAAGGCTATGCACGATGGGCGAAAAAATATAATCTGAAAGAAATGTCCAAGACGCTGATTTTCTTGCAGGAGCACAAAATTGGCAGCACAGATGAACTGAATGAACGCGCAGCGGCGGCAACAGAAAAATATCACCAGCTGGGAGATTCCATCAAAGCCGCCGAAACACGGATGGCGGAAATTGCTGTGCTGAAAACGCACATCGTCAATTACGCCAAGACCCACCCAGTCTACGATGCCTACCGGAAAGCGGGATATAGCAAAAAGTTTCTGGATACTCACCGGGAAGAAATCACACTGCACAAAGTAGCCAAGGCCGCTTTCGATGAAACTGGCTTAAAAAAGCTGCCGAAGGTCAAAGCACTGAATGCAGAGTATTCCGATCTTCTGACCCAAAAGAAAGCAGCCTACCCGGACTATCGCAAGGCACGAGAAGAAATGCAGGAGTTGGTAAAGGCACAGAAAAATATTGAATTGTTCTTCACAGAAGAAAAAGACGCACAGGAAAAGCAGCAGACCCGATAAACGAAAGTCGCCGAGGATTCTAACCCTTTCATGGGGCGGAATCCTCGGCGACTTTTTTAGTTTATGTAGCAGCGATCCTGCGTTACGAGCCAATCTTCACACAGCCGTTGGGCTTCATCTGTTGAGCGGCACACGCAATTGAACAGCTTGCCGTGCAGGGAGCAGTAGGTGTAACGGATTTTGGGCACACCGTTCTCATCCCGAAACTTTGTGTAGCGTTCCTCACCGGGCATCAGATAAAGCTGCTCCATTTCTGCATCGTCCTTTCCGTTTTCATGTGTCAGGCACACAACGCACCTATTCTATCATGAACTTAGGAATTATGCCATTGACGCTTGCACCAAAAAGCGCCCCGGATTTTCGGAGAGAGTGTGCATTGACACATTCAATAGCGTTCGGAAAGAATGCGCAGCCTGCACCGGAACGGTGCAGATCAGAAAGGGTTTGGGATTTCCCAACAAGCATTTTGCAACGCAAAATTTGCATTTGTGCGCACGAATGCACTGCTT
>NZ_JBLWFN010000001.1:2865000-2919567 GCF_048323735.1 Faecalibacterium sp. 3 | reverse complement strand
GCTGCTTCATACCCTGACTTTTTGCGGAGGGGTTATCGCCGCCGTAACCCTCCATCAGGTTGACGGCACCCCACACGCCCAGACCGGCACCCAGAGCCACAACCAGAGTCTTCAGAACGTCCACTGCGCTGTTAAAGAATTCCATAGAAAAATCTCCTTTGTTTTGAAAAAGTGACCCTGCACACACCTGAAATCCGTTTGCAAAAAGCCGAAAGCCACGGCGAAGGCCGATTTTCCGGTGTACCTGTTGGGTCAATGGGTAAAAAATAACCGCTCGTCTTATCAGGCGGGCGGGAGTGAATCGGCATCCACCATGATGAAGGTATCATCCGGGTGGATTTTTTCTTTTCGTTTCAAGAACTTCTCGATATCGAGTGCGTTCTTGGGGTCATAATCGGAGGTGTACTTGTAGTTCGGGTGCTGGGTCAGGTCGTACTTGTCGCTCAAAAATGGGCGCACACCACGAAGCTGCAGGATGCACTTGCCGCCATCCAGCACCGCCAGTTCATCCCGGCTCATAAGTTCGTGGCCGAGTTTTTGATAGTTGGTGCCATAGCTTGGGCTATTGCCACGGGTATCAGAATTGTTGTAGCTGTCGATGGTTTCCTTGCCGAGTGCTTCGGCAAGATCTTTCAGGGTGGTAGGCTCGCTGCCGCCGAGAAAGATCTGCGAATCCATATTGCCGACAATGGTGTCGGCGTTGTCCTTGTAGATGGCTTTCAACTGGCTGCGGGTCTGCAAGACCAGACACGCCGAGATCTCACGGCTGCGGATGGTAGCCACCAGCTTTTCCAGCTGCGGAATCTGACCGATGTTAGCACACTCATCGATCAGGCACCGCACATGGACTGGCAGTTTGCCGCCGTATTGGTCATCTGCCTTATCACAGAGCAGATTGAAAAGCTGTGTGTAGATCATGGAGATCAGGAAGTTAAATGTACTGTCCGTATCGCTCATGATAAGGAACAGCGCCGTTTTCCGGTCACCCAGCTTGTCCAGTTCCAGCTCATCGTACATGGTGGCATCCCGGACTTCCTGAATATCGAAGGGTGCGAGCCGGGCACCGCAGGAAATAAGAATCGACTTGGCCGTTTTGCCGGCAGCTAGCTTGTAAAGTTTGTACTGCCGCACGGCAAAGGATTTTGGCTTCTTCTTGCCCAGATCCTCAAACAACAGGTCTACCGGATTCTGATAAGTTTCATCGTCCTCAGACACCTGCATAGTGTTTAGCATTTCCAGCAATGTTGCGAAGTTTTGCTCCTCGACAGGGGCTTCGTAGTGGAGGTATGCGATCAGCGAAACGAGCAGAAGCCGTTCCGCTTTGTCCCAGAATGGGTCGCCGCCCTGACCTTCACCTTTGGTGTTGGTCATCAGTGCGGTCACGAGTTTCAGAACATCCTTTTCACTGTGGATGTACGCCATGGGGTTATAGCGCATACTCTTGGAAAAGTTGATGGTGTTGAAGAATTTTAGCTTGTAGCCGTGCTTTAACAGGGCTTCTCCACATTCCACGCCGATACTACCTTTCGGATCTGTAACCACGAATGATACCGGAAAATTCTTGGAATCACATTGCAGCAGATTCGGCTTGATAAAGAACCTTGTCTTACCGCTGCCGGAGCCGCCGACTACCAGCACATTTTTGTTCCGGGCGTTCTTGGGGTCCGGTGGGCGGTTGGACATCATCAGGCGTTCTGTTTTGGTGAGGATGATATTGTCCTCAAACTTCGGAGCCATAAACGGCTCGATATCTTTGGGTCCGCCCCACCGGGCAGAGCCGTACTCCATGCCGTGGCGGTACTTCTTGGCGTTTTTACCACGCAGATAGACCGCCAGCCGTAACCCTGCGCCGCAGCACAAGCCCACCAGCAAATCCAGAGGGTGCAGGCTGGGCAGCGGATTTGAAAATGCAGCCGGGAGCGTATCCATCAGTGATACGATTTTGTCGCCCAGTTCCTTGCCCACGGCCAGCCGCCACGCCTCGCCCAGATTGGTGGCCAGCAAGCCAATTACCACATAGGGCAGATAGAGCACCAACAGCTTGGAAAGCTTCTTTTTGCTCATAGGCCACGCTCCTCCTGCTTGTGCCGCACTTTGTCCGGCAGATTTGCAACGGACTGCGCCAGATCGTGCAGCTTTGCCAGCACGGAAGGACGCTTGGTTTTATCCAGCACCGATGCCGAATATTCCTTGAATGCTGCGCTCAAAGCGTCCGTGTCCTGTGCCTTGAAGTAGATCAGATACCGGGGCGGCGTGCAGGACAGGTCTTTCTGGATGGAGTAGTCGATGTGATACCGCTTAGCATAGCGGTCAAAATCCTTGATGCCAGTTTTCTGGATCTCCACATTGGTTACGCCACGGTTCTGCCGTACCAGCCGCTTCATGGACTGCTTGCCCTGCGAAGCGTGCTTGTCGTACTGCCGCAGCAGAAACTGCATCCCACGCAGCAGGGTGCGGGCAGACAGTTTTGTGGTCGAGATGGCAAGGTTGACCGTCTTATGCTCGATTTCTTCCTGCATCGTTACCACCTCCTGTGCAGAAAATCGCCTTAACGGTCATGTTCCACCGGGGGCTTACTCACAGCCTTTTCTGCATCACTCTGAACTGATTCATCCGGAACCGGAATGACCATCAGGCGACGCCTCAGAGGGAGAAAGGCTTCGGGTTGATGGAATTCTTCTTCATACTTCTGCGCCAGCTCCGGGGAGAGCGATACAAAATCTTCCTCGCCCAGACCTACCACCAGAAAGGTTCCGGCAATAACATCGTACATCAGCCCGTCCTCGTCCCATAAGGCCCGGTTCAGCGGCAGACCCATAAGCTTGCCGTCATCGTTATAAACGATGGCAATCGGGTCATCAGCAAAGGGGTAGCTTGCGCCGATGGAGCCGCCCACCGCCTGCTGCAAGGCTTTCAGGTCGTTATCGATCTCGACCTGCTGCGGATGCTGTCCCGGTGCAATTTTCAGCACCGACAAGGTGTTCTCGGTCTGTTCCATTATCTTCCTCCTCGAATTTGATAGTGATTTCCTGCCCAGCACGGGCGGCGTTCAACAGAGCTGCCACAAAGAAGCCGAAAAAGGCACCAGCTTCAAAAATGATAAACGAATAAATAAAATTCATAGCGAACCTCCTACATTGACTGAACTGTGAGAAGAATCCTCTCAGGGAGGACGGGGAGCGCAAGACGCGGTGACGGTATGCTTAGTGGAAACATTGGCATGAGTATGCGGTGCGGCATCGGTAGAAAAATAGTCGTACAGAGCATCCCGCAGAGAATAGAAGCAACGAGCATGGTAGTCGTGCAGACGGAGAACCAGAATCTTCAAAACATCAACGGCAGAGCAATAATAGTCCTCTGTGACTTCTGCGAAACTCGCATAGCAGGTCATTTCAGTATCCATACTGCACCTCTCAGTCAATGCAGATGCAGACCATCTTCTCGCGGCCAGCCATCAGAGGAACACTGTTCTCGCCCAGATAACACTGGATCAGGTACAGGTCGGCGGTGGTAAGTGCAACAAAATTGCCATCGGTGTCGTAGCGTACAAAGATGACTGCGCCGGACAGGTAACGCTTGCCAGCCAGCGTAATGACCTGACGAGGATCGTAGCAGAGTGCCAGCGGCACATCTTCGCTGATGCTGTAGCAGGAATCAGTTTCATCGAAGCAAGGCAGGTAACTGCGAACGTTCGCCAGCGGGGTGATGGTCAGTTCGATCTCCGGGGCAATCACGGCGGCGTAAACTTCATCATCGCCGAGCTGCCGCTCCAGCACATCGCTCATCTTGTTGAAGAAGTCGGTCACAGCATTGTCCATGTGGTTGATCTTCTGGTTCATGGCTTCGATGGTCTTTGCGGTCTTGAGATCAATAGTAGTGTTCATAGTGTTTTTTCTCCTTTTGTTTGCAAAAGAAAAAGGCCCCATCGGGTCTTTCGTTACGGTATAAGTCAGCGTTCGTTCTGCCGCTGGAGTTTGCGCTGCCACTGTTCCAGCAGCTTGATGATGGTGTCCTCCATCTGTTTCGGGGTGTAGCTGCGCGGGAAATATTTCCGCAGAGTGTCATTTTTGATGACCACCTTGTCCAGCTCGTCCTTTTTTTCTTCTCCCATGACCGCAAAAGCAACATCATACGAGAAGTGCCCTTCCTGCGCCAGCTTTTTAAGCCGCTGCGCTTGGGAAAGGGACGGTGCATTTTGGGTGTCGTTCATCGCTTCTAAAAAATCCCGCTGTTGGCTTTCGTCCAGATAGGACAACTCCACAGCGGGATTGAAGGCAATTTTCTTTTCGTCTACCATGTCCAGCAATTCGGGAATAAGGTTGGTCAGGCGGATAAAACGCTGGACGGTTTTATATCCCTCGCCAGCATCTTCCGCAACCCGTTCAATGGACAACTTCGACTTCTGGACAATTTGTCCAGAAGTTAAATCTGACCTAGCACCTTGATTTTTTATTGCTTCCAGCTTCATTTTGTAGGCGAAAGCTCTTTCACTGGGCAAGATGTTTTCACGTTGGAGATTGCTGTCCACCATGAGCAAAACTGCGGCATCATCATCCATCTGACGGACGATGACAGGCAGGGCATCCAGCCCAGCAAGCTGTGCAGCGTGCTGACGGCGGTGCCCAGAGATGATCTCGTAGCCACCTTCCGGGCGTGGACGTGCAATCAGCGGAGAAAGCACGCCGTACTGTTCTACGCTTTCCACCGTGCGCTGCATGGACTCATCATCCAAGACCTTAAAGGGGTGGTTCTTGAAAGGGAACAGCTCCCCGATGGGAATTTGCTGAACCTGTTCCCGCTGCTGTTCCTGTCGGGATTCTTCGGTGGAGAAGATGTCATCTGCCCCTTTCAGCGACACGTTTAAGCTGTTTTTCGGCATTCGCCATCACCTCCTTTGTCAGAGAGCGGTAGGCTTCTGTCACCTTGCCTTTGGGGTCGTGCTGGAAAATACTCTTACCCACGGCACTGATTTCCGCAGCACGGACAGACCGGGGAATGGTCTGGTCGAACACCTTGATCTTGCTGCCATAGGCACCTCGAATCAGGTTGTCAATCTGCTGCCCGTAGTTGGTGCGGCTGTCGGTCATAGTCAGCAGGATGCCCTCAATTTTCAGCTTGGGGTTGATCTGCCGCCGGACTTTCTGCACAGTCTGCAAAAGCTGCTCCAGACCCTTTGCAGACAGGTACTGCGCCTGCACCGGAATCAGGGTGGTGTCTGCCGCCGCCAGTGCATTTACGGTCAGCATCCCAAGGGAAGGGGTGCAATCCAGCAGAATGAAATCGTAGTCGCGCTTTGCGCCTTCCAGCACCTGTTTCAGCATCTTTTCCCGGTTCATGCAGTTCACAAGGGAAACTTCCATCCCTGCCAATTCAATGTTTGCCGGAATCAGGTCAACGCCCTCTGCATGGTGCAGGATGCCTTCACCGGGCGGAATGCTCTGGTCGTTCATGGCTTTTGCCATCAGGGTGGAAAGGGTGGTGGGTAGTTCATCGGGCTGTTGCCAGCCCATGCTGATGGTCAAAGACCCCTGTGGGTCAGCGTCCACCAACAGGACCTTTTTGCCTTCCATCGCCAGCCCGATGCCCAGATTCTCACAGGTGGTGGTTTTTCCAGTGCCGCCCTTCTGGTTTACGATGGCAATCGTGGTTGCTTTCTTTGAAATTTTCATCACCTCCGCATCGCTAAGTCATGGTTGGTTTGGTTCTGATAGAAAAGCTGCATTGTGGTGGGTGCATTATATAGAGAAGCAAGCAGATACTGTTTCATGTTTCGGATCGGGCTGCTGTTCTCTGCAAGGCACTTCAGCACAAAGCAAATATGGTCGGCGTTCAGCTTCATAAACCGGCTGCGTACCACCTCGGCGGGCTTATCGTCCCCGGCAATGCGCAGCGTCTTGCGGTTGGTGGCACAGGTATCCACCAGCAAATCCACGATTTGGTAGAGGGTATCTTCATCATCCGGGTAAAGCCGGAGAAGAAGGTCCATCTCCAAAGAACGTGAAAAATATTCTTCCAGTTGGGTGCGTTTGCTCATCCAGTCGTTTTCATCGGAATAGATAGGATCAGTATCGCTTACCTCTGTATTATTTCTCTCAGTCTTATTACATCGTAGTTTGGCCGGGTCTTGAAGCGTATTCTGGACGGTTCCAGAATCGTCATTATCACGATTCAAAAAGCGTAGTTTTGACGATTCTGACGAAAAATTCTTTACATAGATGAGATCAGGCTTGCCCAGCCCCCTTCGTTTGCGTTCGATCAGGCCGTACTCTTCCAGTTCTCGCAGCAGCTTGGTCGCCTTTTTATCGGCACAGCCCAGTGAATCCTGTACTTCCTGCACGGTATAGATGATGAACACCCGCCCAGCCTTGTCCAACCAACCGTTCCGGGCTGAAAGGCTCATGCGGTCGAGCAGGATACCGTACAGCGTTTTGGCATCTGTGGAAAGCGGTTGGAAGCGGCTATCCTGAAACAACAGCTTGGGAATCCGGTAGAAGGAGAACAGCTCGCTGGACTGCCCATAGAAGTAATCAAGGTCTGCGGTTCTTGTCGGCTTTCTTTCGGGCATAGAGAATATCCCATTTTTCAGGTGTAGAACGGAACACGTTGACCTGCTTCTTATAAGGACAGTGGGCATACAGGCAGGTGCGGAACTTGAAATCGGGCCGATAGTACGGACACAGCTTGCAGCTGTCCGGGGCACGGTCAGAACCTTCGCCAGCGGCGATCACATGGTGCATGGAGTGCTGAACATGGCGCAGGGCTTCGTTTCGCTTGTGGCTCACTTGGCATCACCTCGCTTCTCCAGCGGTGCCATCAGGTCTTTGTAGCAGGGAACCAGCACACAGGGCTTTGCCCGCTTGTAGGGGCACCCTTCGCACTTGCTGGGGCCTTTGGGCGGCTCGATCAGGTAGTAGCAGTTCTCTTTGCCGAGAACGCAGCCCTTCTTTCGATTCTTCCAGAAGAAGCAGTGCCGGCAATCTGCCGGGCGGGAAGCATGGTAGCGGATACCGTCGATCGTGACGGTCAGAACTTTTTTCATCGGTAAACCCTCCTTTGATGGATTCGGGAAGTTCAGCCCGAAAATAAAAAAGCGCGTTCCTCTTTCTGTTCCGAGAGAACAGCGAGTGAACGCGCTATGTATGGAGAAAAGTGTTTTACACGGTTTTGGGTAGGAATGTGGAAAATAGATTTACACAAATTATTTTGTATTTACATGGATTTACAGGAAAGCGGCTACCAATTTTAGCAGAGAGCCGGAAAACGGAGTTCAAAAGGCGCTTTATGGGGCTTCATTAGCTGGAAGCCTGATTTTATTAGCTGAAACCGAAAATTCTGCTAATGGCATTAGCTGGCTAATTTTGGTGATAGGTTCAAAATGAAAAATGCGAAGATCGTCTTTCACATGGAAAAATGACCTTCGCATTTTCTTAAAGGGATACCCCAGACAGGATTCGAACCTGCGGTCTCCTCCTTAGGAGGGAGGCGCTTTATCCAGCTAAGCTACTGAGGCATATTATGTATTATCGTTGATTTTTTGAAATTCAACGCACTTGGAAACAAATGTGTGGAATGCTTTTCACACCGAAGTGACCGACTGCATTGCAACCGGGACGATGGTAAAGTTGTTGCATCAAAATTTGTTTGGAAAATCTCGATCCCCAGCCTTGCTTTTGATTAGAGCAATCACTTCCGCACCCAAGGTATCAGGTTGACCGAATTCTTAGGAGGCGGACGCTCTATCCAGCTGAGCTACGGAGACAGATGCCCTATTATAATACAGCATTTTGCGGATAAAATCAAGTTGAACCGTAAAGCAAAATGGTGTATGCTATAGAAGAAATGAAATAGCCGCGGCAGGTCTTGCCGCGTGCGGAGGATCTTATGGAAAAGATAAAGAGAAAAAAGCTGTTTTACCGCCCGGCGGGCAAGCGCAAGGGAGGGTATACGCCTACGCAGATCATCTGCGGGAGCTTTGTCATCGTGATCGCGCTGGGCACCTTCCTGCTCAGCCTACCCATTGCCAGCAGGCATGGGCGGCTGGATGTGCTGGATGCCATGTTCACGGCCACCAGTGCCACCTGCGTTACCGGCCTGATCGTGCGGGACACCTGGACGCAGTTTACCTTCTTCGGGCAGGCCGTGATCCTGCTGCTCATTCAGGTAGGCGGCCTTGGTCTGGTCACGCTCACCAGCTTTTTTGCGCTGGCCATGCGGCGGCGCATGGGCTTCCGTGACCTGCGGCTGCTGGGCGAGAGCGTCTCGGCAGATGGATACGCGCAGGCAAAGGACGTGCTGAAGATCGTGGTGGGTCTGGCCGGGCTGTTTGAGGGCATCGGTATCCTGCTGCTGCTGTTTGTCTTTGTGCCGCAGTTTGGGCTGGAGGGCATCTGGATCAGTGTGTTTACGGCAATTTCGGCCTTCTGCAACGCGGGCTTTGACCTGTTTGGCCGGTTCGGGCAGTATTCCTCGCTGGTGCCCTATGTGAACAACTACTATGTACAGGCCGTTGTGATGTTCATGATCATTTCCGGCGGTCTGGGCTTTATGGTCTGGGTGGAGATCGGCGAGTACCACAAAAAACACCGCTTGTCTCTGCAGGCCAAGGTGGTGCTGAGCTTCTCGGTGATCCTGTGGCTCGGCGGCGCGGCGCTCATCGCGCTGATGGAGTGGAACAATCCTGCCAGCATGGGCGGGCTCTCTGTGCCCGGTAAGCTGATGGCGGCGCTGTTCCAGTCGGTGTCTACCCGTACGGCGGGCATGAATACCATCGACCTTGCCGCCTGCGGGCCCATTACCAAGCTGCTGATGAGTGTGCTGCAATTCATCGGCGCGGCACCCGGCTCCACCGGCGGCGGTGTGAAGGTGACCACCTTTGCTGTCATCATCCTGACCATCCGCAGCGTGGCTCAGGGCCGCGACGATTGTGTGATCGCAGAGCACCACATCGAGTCCAAGACGGTTTATCGTGCTTTGACCATTATCGTGCTCGGCGGGCTGGCGGCGGTTGGCTCGGCTGTGGTAGTGTACTACAACACTTCGGAGGCGGTATCGATTATTGACGCGATCTTTGAATCCTGCTCGGCCTTTGGTACGGTGGGCCTTTCGGTGGGCGTTACCAGCCAGCTGAACCGGGGCGCGAAAGCTTTGTATATGGCGGTCATGTTCATGGGCCGTGTGGGCCCGGTGTCGCTGGCCATGAGCCTGACGGCAAAGCCCGACGATAACAAGCGGAAGATCATGCCGGTGGGACATATCAACGTGGGTTAAATGATTTGAATGCCCTCCGCTGGCGTGTTGGGCATGAATAGAGCAAATCAGGGCAGACTGCGGTCTGCCCTGATTTGCGTTTTCACGTGAAGAGTCGTAAAGGCAAACGTCAGAGTATAATAAAAGTGGGTGCTATCCCAAAACAGCACCCACTTTTTGTATATTGAGAATAAAAAATCACTCTGCGTACAGAGAAATGATGTTCAGCAGGATCTCGGTGCAGCGGTCCATGCGCTCGGCGGTGATGCACTCACACACGCCGTGGAAGTTGAAGCCGCCGGTGCCAAGGTTCGGGCAGGGCAGGCCCTTCCAGCTCAGCATAGCGCCATCGGTGCCGCCGCGCACCGGAATCTCTTCCGGTTCCAGCCCGGCCATGCGGGTGGCCTTGCGTGCGGTTTCTACTAAATGGAAATGCGGCTTGATCTTTTCCAGCATGTTGCGGTAGCTGTCCTTGATCTCCACCTCAACGGTGCCTTCGCCGTACTTGCCGTTCAAAAACTCGGCAATATCCAGCATGTTGTCCTTTTTGAACTGCAGCTTGTCGGCGCTGTGGTCGCGCAGGATATAGCCCAGTTTTGCGGTGGTCACATCGCCGTACATCTGGCACAGATGATAGAAGCCCTGCCGGCCCTCGGTCGTTTCGGGGCGGGCGGTGATGGGCAGCGCCTGATGGAACTCCATGGCCACATTGGAAGCGTTGATCATGGTGTCCTTGGCAGTGCCCGGGTGGACAGAGAAGCCGTGGATGGTCACGGTGGCAGAAGCGGCGTTGAAGTTTTCGTACTCAATGGAACCGGCATCGCCGCCGTCCACAGTGTAGGCAAAGTCCGCGCCGAAGCCGGGGATGTCAAACAGCTCTGCGCCCTCGCCGATCTCCTCGTCCGGCGTAAAGGCTACGCACAGTCTGCCGTGGGGCAGGCCCTTTTGCTGCAGGGTCTCCACGGCGGTGAGGATCTCCGCAATGCCGGCCTTGTCGTCGGCACCCAGCAGAGTGGTGCCGTCCGAGGTGATAAGAGTCTCCCCCTTCATGGAGGTGAGGAAGGGGAACATGGAAGGCTTCATCACCATGCCGGTGGCAGGCAGGGTCACATCGCCGCCGTTGTAGTTCTCCCAGACGATGGGCTGCACATTCTCGCCGCTGGCATCATCGGCGGTGTCCATGTGGGCGATGAGCCCCAGCGCGTGCTTGTCCTCGCAGCCCGGGGTGGCGGGCAGAGTGCCGTAGACGTAGCAGTGCTCGTCCACATGGGCATCCTCCATGCCAAGAGCCTTCATCTCCTCCACCAGCTGACGGGCAAGGTCGAACTCCCGCTCGGAGGAGGGGTGAGTGCCGGAGGTCTCATCCGAGGTGGTGTGCACCCGGACATAATTCAAAAGCCGTTCATAAGCGCGCATAAGGCACACTCCTTTTATGTTTCAGTGATGTATACTACGACTTGCTCCTTCTATCATACCCTCTTTTCCGATTTTTTACAACTCTTTTTGCAGCATCTGCATGGAAATATGCGTCCTCATGCAAAAGATGAATATAATTCACCACTAAAAATGCGTCAGTCCGCGCAGAACGTGTTAAAATAAAGACAAAATCAGCCGGGAGGGAAGTTCTATGGCAACAAAAGTCTTTTTTTACACGCTGCGTCCGTACGATGAGCTGAGCATTGCACAGCGGCTGGCACCGCAGCTGGATATTGAGTTCGGCTATACGCAGGAGTATCCCACACTGGAAAATGCAGAGCTGGCAAAGGGCTATGACGCTGTATCAGTAACGCCCTGCGATATGAGCGCGCCCATGGTAAAGCGCTTCCATGAACTGGGCGTAAAGTCCATCTGCTGCCGCTCCATCGGCTATGACCATGTAGACCGCGAGACGGCCCGGGAACTGGGCATGAAGGTGGCCAATGTGGACTACCCGCCAAACGGCGTTGCAAACTTTGCCATTATGCTCATGCTGATGAGCCTGCGCAAGGCAGGGCACATCCTCAAGCGCGGGGAGGCGCAGGACTACTCGCTGCAGGGAAAGATCGGCCGTGACATCTCCACCTGCACGGTGGGCGTGATCGGTACCGGCCGCATTGGCCGCACGGTATTGCAGCATCTGTCCGGCTTTGGCTGCCGTCTGCTGGCCTACGATCTGTACCCCAATGCAGAGGTGAAGAAGATCGCGGAGTATGTGCCGCTGGAGACCCTGCTGGCCGAAAGCGATGTCATCACCCTGCACACCAATGCCACCGAGGAGAACCACCATCTCATCGACGCCAAAGCCATTGAGACCATGAAGCCGGGCGTGACCATCATCAACACCGCACGCGGCAAGCTGATCGACAGTGATGCACTGATCGCCGGGCTGGAAAGCGGCAAGATCGGCGCGGCGGGCCTGGACGTGCTGGAAAACGAGAACGGCCTGTATTATTATAATCGCATGGGCGATGTGATCCAGAACCCGGAGCTGGCGGTTCTGCGCAGCATGCCCAATGTGATCCTGACCGACCACACGGCTTTCTACACCCACGAGGATGTGGAGAGCATGGTGCGCGGTGTGCTGGAAAGCGCCGCGGCCTTTGAACAGAACCAGCCTACCCGGCATGATGTGACCGAAAAGTAAAAAATACCGGTGCAGCTTTTCAACTGTACCGGTATTTTTATGTCTGTGGAAAAATCAGCTCAGGTCTTCGCCATTGGTGGCAATAACCTTTTTGTACCAGTAGAACGAATCTTTTCTGTAGCGGTTATAGGTGCCGTTGCCTTCGTCGTCGGCATCGACATAGATGAAACCGTAGCGCTTGGACATCTGCGCATCGCCCATGCTCACAAGATCGATGCAGCCCCACGGCGTGTAGCCCATCACCGGCACACCGTCCCCGATGGCATCCCGAATGGCTTCGATGTGTTGACGGAGATAGTCAATGCGATAGGCATCGTGTACAGTGCCGTCCGTTTCCAGCTTGTCATGTGCACCGAGACCGTTCTCAACGATGAACAAAGGTTTCTGATAACGGTCGTACAGCTCATTCAACGTGATGCGCAGGCCAGTGGGGTCGGTAGCCCAACCCCAGTCGCTGTGCTTGAGGTACGGGTTCTTCAGTTTGCGCACAAAGATGCCGCGCGGTTCCCGTTTGTCCGGGTCGTCCGAGATCACGCCAGTAAAGTAGTAGCTGAAGGACAGAAAGTCCACTGTGCCTTCCTGCAGGATACGCTCATAGTCTGGGTACCAGTCCAGTACGACATCATTGTCCCGATAGTAGTTCAGCATGGTCTGCGGGTAGCGACCCCGCGCCATGACGTCCTCAAAAAAGAGGTTCAGCTGGTTGGCCTGCATGGTGGCTAACTCATCGGCAGGCTGGCAGGTATAGGCGTAATTGTGCAGCCGTGCGATCATATTGCCAATTTTGCACTGCGGGGCGGTATCGTGGGCATATTTGGTTACAATGGCACTGGCTACCAGCATATGATGAAAAGCCTGATGCACACAGGTCAGCGGCTTTTTGCCGCTCTTTTCCACTAACATGCCACCGCCAAGATAGCTGCTGTTGGCAGCCATATTGATCTCGTTAAAGGTGAGCCAGTAGGTCACCTCATCCTTATACTCATCAATCAGAAATTTTGCAAAGTGTGTCCACAGCGCCACCATCTCTGGGTTTTCCCAGCCGTTGATACTTTCGGTAAGAGTAGCGGGGATATCATAGTGTGTCATCGTGACCAGCGGCTCGATGCCATATTTGTGCAGCTCACGGAAAACATTATGATAAAACTCTACGCCCTCAGTCAGGGGCTTTTCCTCTCTTCCGGTGGGGAAAAGGCGGGACCACTTGATGCTCATGCGGAAGGTCTTGAAGCCCATCTCGCCGAACAATGCGATGTCCTCTTTATAATGATGATAGAAATCGACACCTTTGCGGAACGGGAAATAATACTCAGGGTCGTGTGCGGCATCATGTGCCTTGTAGTCATCGAACATTTCCGGGGTGATGTTCAGCACACGGTGGTACATACCCTCCTTACGGGGCAGATAACGAATATAATCCATGTGAGACAGCCCGCAGCCGCCCTCGTCGGCACCGCCTTCATATTGGCCAGCGGAGGTTGCACCGCCCCACAGAAATCCTTCGGGGAATTTAATAGAATTACTCATGATTAAATCGTTCCTTTCAATACGAAAATCAATGCAGTTTTACAGCCTTTTTCTCGGCCTGAATCGCACGCTCGTCCTTTTCGATACCCTCATCGAATCCCAGCATATAAGTCAGAACAGCGGTAAGCACAAACGAGATAACAAAGCCAATCAACATCGTGGGAATGGAACCGCTGTAAACAGGCAGGCTAACGATGGAAGGCATTGCAAACGAGATGGCCTTTGCACCCATGGCAGCAACGAACGCGCCGGATACACCACCACCGATGCACAGAGCAATCAGCGGGCGTTTGAAACGCATGGCCACACCATACAGGCTTGGTTCCGTAATGCCGATGAAGGCAGAAATGAATGCAGAAAAGCAAGTAGACTTGTTGCTGTCCTTGCGGGCACGCAGGAATGCGCCAAAGCACATACCGGCGCTGGCCATGGTAGCCACTGCATGCACAGGGCCGAGCATATCATAGCCCAGTGTGTTAACATTATTGATCATGATGGTGGAAAGGGTCATGTGCATACCTGTAAAGATGACCAGAGGACGGGTGCCGCCATCGATCAAGCCGCCCAGCCATGGAGCAGTATCAAACAGCCATTTGAATGCATAGCCAAGGTAAACGCCCAAGTTGTAGCCAATGGGTCCAATAACACAGATGGAAAGCAGGCCGGTAACAACAAGCGTTACGATCGGCACCACGACCACACGCAAATACTCGACCGTGTGTTTCTGCATCCATCTGTAGATATAACTCATGATCCACACGGAGCACAGGATGGGCAGCACTGTACTGCTATATTTTACGCAGGTGACCGGGAAGCCCAGCACACTGATGCTGTTTCCTGCATTGTTGAGGATGGAAGGGTACATATATAGACCTGCCAGCACCAGAGCTAACACTTCGTTGGTCTTGAATTTTTTAGCAGCTGTGTAAGCGATGATGAACGGCAGAAAGTAGAATACCGAATCACCAATGGCATTGAGCACTAGATACAGGCCCGTCTCATTGCTCATCAGTCCGTAGGTCGTAAAGAGCGTCAGAAGGCCCTTGATGATGCCGGCACCGGCAAAAGCGGGGACCGCAGGAACAAATACGCTGCTGATGACGTCAAAAAGCACTTTGGGTGACCACTTCTTCTTTTCTGCATCAAGATTTTCGGTCAGTGCCGTCTGGGTATCCAGCCCAGCCTGACTGCAGACCTCAGCGTATACATCTGCCACAGTCTGGCCGATGATTACCTGAAGCTGTCCACCCTGATTCACGCAGCCCACTGTGCCGGGGATAGAACCGATCTCCTCAGTACTCTTGGATTTTTTAAGGTCTTTGAGGTTGAAACGAAGCCGAGTGACACAGTGCACGCAGCTGGTAATGTTCTCCTTGCCACCGACTGCTTCAACAATCGCAGCGGCCAGCGCGCGGTAGTCCGTATTTTTGTTCGCCATAAAGGGAACCTCCTCTTTTCTTTCCGGCTCCCCGAATGTGACCGTAAGGCGGCCGCGGCGCAGGGTGGCGGATGCAACATCCGGCAGTTTTGCCACAGCGTTTTCATCGGACAGACCGGCGTCCTTCAGGGTGACGTAAAGCACGCCGTCCTGAAACTCGCACAGACTGGTGTTTTCTTTTCCGCCAATCAGCGGAAAAAGCTTTTCCAGAAACTTCTCACGATCCATAGGGGAAACCTCCGTTGGTGGATAACTCTATCTGCATCCGGCCCGGACGCGCGCATCTCCGGAGCCGGAAACATTCAAAAAATCAGTTGCTTTCGCAGTTCTGCACACGGTAGATGTGCAACATCAGGTACAGCACTTCGTCACAGCTGCAATGCCAGCCGTGGTGCTGTTCAATATCCTGTGCCACGGTGCAGGCACAATGATAGACGGCGGGGTATTCGCGGGAAAGCTCGTCCAGCATTTTTCCGCTGCCCTGCTCCATGGCAACCCCGGCGGAAAGCCGCCGCACCAGAAACTGGATGTGCATGGCAAACCGGGCGTAGTTGTAGCTTTCGCGGTTCAGCACAATGCCAAGCTCCTGCTCCACGGCCGAGGTCACCTCGTTCAGAACTTCCACGGCGGTCAGGGTGCTGGAAAGGTCGCTGCCTTCCAGCTCGGCATTGACGATATGCAGCGCAATGCTTACTGCCTCGGCGCGGGGCAGGGAAGAACCGGTACGCAGACGAACGGTCTCCAGTGCCCGCAGGCCCAGCTCGTACTCGCGGGGATACAGATGCTGCACGTCGTAATGGAGCGGAGCTGCCATCCGGATGCCCTGCTTTTCCCGCTGCTGTGCAAAGGCGATGTGGTCGGCCAGCGTGAAGGGCAGGTTGGGGTTCAGCTCGGTGCGCAGGGCAATCTCGGACTGCTCGGTAATATCTGCCGCTGCCAGAAGAGCGTCTTCCGGCAGGTTGGACAGGATTTCGTAATACTGCGGGTCTACGTCATAAAAGGTGCGGTAGACCACAGAAAGGTCGGTCAGCTCATAGGGCATCGGGTGGAAGCCTACCCCGCGGCCCAGAACGACCATCTCACGACCACGATTATCCTGCGCCACGGCAGCGTTATTATTGATCTTACGCAGCAGCTTCATGGACAGCTTCCTCCCGACAGAATGTTGAAAAACACGCAATAAAAAGAAAAAACCTCCGAAAGCATCTACCTGTGCAGAACCGATAACACACCCATAATGTCTTTCGGTTAACTGCCAGTAGCGCCTCCCGAGGAGTAACGACTGGTTTAATTGTCTATGGATATCTTACCAGAACAGACAGAGATAATCCATTCGCGATTTCGACAAAAGATATTCTGAAAAATCAGACGGGTTACCCAAACGTTGGATACAATAAACCCCTGCCGACAGGAGAAATGCCATCGGCAGGGGGAAAGCATAATATTTGAAGAAAATCAACCCAGGCTGATGCCCATGCGGCGGGCGACGGTGAGCAGCTCGCAGCCCTCCGGCACGTTGCGGGTCTTGCCTGCAATGTCGACCAGACGGTTCTGGGTGACGTGACCGTTCACCATGGCGACGGTCACGCCGTAGCGCTCGATCTCCACCAGCTTTGCCGCATAGCTGCCGAACTGGGTGGCCAGAACACGGTCGTAGGCGCTGGGGCTGCCACCGCGCTGCATGTGGCCCGGGATGCACACACGGGTCTCCATGCCGGTCTTTTTCTGCACGGCCTGTGCAATGCGGTTGGTGGCGGTGGTGCCAAAGCCTGCCTCGGCGCGCTTTGCCATCCACTCCTTGCGCTTCATGCCGGCTTCCTCGCAGTTGATGGCACCCTCGGCAACAGCGATGATGGAGAAGTTGGAACCCTTTTTGGCGCGGCGCTCCACGGCAGAGCACACACGGTCGATATCATAGGGCTGTTCCGGCAGCAGGATGATGTCTGCACCGCCTGCAATGCCGGAGTACAGCGTCAGCCAGCCGGCCTTGTTGCCCATGATCTCGATGCACATTACGCGGCTGTGGCTGCCGGCAGTGGTGTGGATGCGGTCGATGACATCGGTGGCAATGTCCACGGCGGTGTGGAAACCGAAGGTCACGTCGGTGCCGTAGATATCGTTATCGATGGTCTTGGGCAGGCCGATGATGTTCAGGCCCTCCTGCGAGAGCAGGTTTGCGGTTTTGTGGGTGCCATTGCCGCCCAGACACAGCAGGCAGTCCAGCTTGGCTTCCTTGTAGGTCTTTTTCATGGCGGCGACTTTATCAACGTTGTCGTTCTCCACCACACGCATCATTTTAAAGGGGGTGCGTTTGGTGCCCAGAATGGTGCCGCCCAGCGTCAGGATGCCGCGGAAGTCGTCCTCACACATCTCTTTGTAATCGCCGTTGATGAGACCGCTGTAGCCGTTCAGGATGCCCACGATCTCCACATTCTCGCCCATGCGGGCATACAGTGCTTTGGCTACGCCGCGGATGGTGGCGTTCAGACCCGGACAATCACCGCCGGAGGTCAGGATTCCAACACGTTTTTTCATTCAAAAGCCCTCTTTCATTTGCTGTTCAGCACCGCGCATTCCGGCTCCGAAAGTCAGTCTGCCCGGGAACCCGCTTATTTATAGTATAAGATTATTCCGGATGGGGCACCGTGTCAAGAGAAGTGCAAAAAATTTACACGGTCCCACGGACTGTTTTTGCGGGCAGAGCAGATGGGGGAAAAGTTTTGCGGAAAAAATAAAAAAATGGTTGACAAGCAAGACCCTTTCGAGTATAATATTCCTTGTCAGCAGCGCACAGCGCGGCAGACAAACAGAATAATGGGGATTTGCATAGTGGTAGTGCGGTAGACTCTGACTCTACTTGTGGGAGTTCGATTCTCTCATCCCCAACCAGAAAACCGCAGTCTCAACTGGCTGCGGTATTTTCGGGGCATAGCGCAGTTGGTAGCGCGCCTCGTTCGGGACGAGGAGGCCGTGGGTTCAAATCCCGCTGCTCCGACCATGACGGATATTCTTATAGCATCTGAGATGCTGCGGAATATCCGTCTTTTTTTGTTTGCTGATTTGCTGGATAGCGATACCACAGGGGCGCAGTTCACAACTGTGCCTTTTTTGCATTCACCGACACATCATTCCTGCGCAGGCATTGGCTGCGGTCGTGTCTACCGCAAGATCTGCCGTTTCCTCAATGCGGTACTGGGCAAAGTAGCCCTCCTCCAGCGGGATCCACCGGGCGGCAAAATTGGCGTACCGCTCCCCCTCCCGCGCCTGCAGGCGGCGGGTCTGCTCTTCTCTTGAGCAGGTGACGAATACCTGCAGGGTCTCATACCCGGCCAACAGCGGGTGATGGCTGTAGCTGCCCTCCAGAATGACCAGCGGCTGTGAGGCAAGCTCCTGCACAGGCTGGTATGCGCCCGCCCGGCAGGAGTAGGCGCGGTAGAGCACCGGCTGGCCCTCATAGGCCGGACGCAGGGCTTCGTCCCGCAGACGGACAAGGTCCATGTTGGCGCAGGGTGTTTTTTCCCAGCCGCGTACACGCTGGGCGGGCGGCAGATAGAAATCGTCCGTGTGCAGGACGATGCTGGCCGGGAACTGCCGGGTCAGCCGGTCGGCAAGGGCGGTCTTGCCGCTGCCGCAGCGGCCATCCAGCGCCAGCACCAGCGGCTTTGTGGGCTTCTGGGCCAGTGCGGCGGCGAGGATCGAGGTCAGGCTTTCCGGTGTGATGTTCTGCGCCATGGGAAACGTGCTCCTTTTATAAGATAGAACCCTCTCATTCATTGCTGCGCAATGCCAGCTCTCCCGAAGGGGAGAGTTTTTGAATGCGCTGACTCTATAAAGAGCTCCCCCCTGAGTGGAACGACTTCCCCCGCGCCGGGGGAAGATGGCGAAGCCAGAAAGGGGAACGGCTGGCGAACGCAGTGAGCCTGAGAGGGTTTTCCTTATTATACCATACCGTATCTCAAAACGGTAGGATGCGCAAAAAACAGGCCGAAGCAAATGACGGTTTGTTGTAAATAACTTTTTTCGGAAAAAGTGTTGACAATGCCCCCGGGCTGTGGTAAGATACAGTCACGTTAGAAATAACTAACCGCAAGAAACCAATCGGCAGGCCGAAGCCTTAATTGCTCCGCGCAAAGCCGCTTCTTTTTTGAAATCTGGGTTAGAAACATCTAACTTATAAACACGGTGCATCCGGGAAACAATAGCCCGGAGAAACAAGGCGGGAGGGCACAGACATGGAGCGCAATTTTGAAACGGTCATGATCGAACAGTGTGCCCCGGTGCTGGCCAGCTTGAAACCGGCGGGCCTGTTCCGCTACGAGACCCGCGACTGCGCCGACCTTGCACGCCGCGTGAAAAACTGGAATGTCCAGCTTGAGCCCAAGGGCCTGCGGGTGCGGGTGCTCAAGGGCTGCGTGCGCAACCACCGGTATCTTGTGTACGTCTACCGCGAAAGCAGGCTGTCTGCTGTACTGGCAGACGAAAAGGTGCAGAGCTTCCTGCAGCAGGAGGGATACCGTCTGCCGGAAGCGGGGGAACCGCTGGATGTGGGCGGCATGCTCACCCAGCTTTCCCGCAGGCTGTGCTGCTCGGAGGATTTTCCCCATGAGATCGGGGTGTTCCTTGGCTATCCGCTGGGGGATGTGGTGGGCTTTATCGAGAACCGCGGCAAGAACTTTACCTGCTGCGGCTGCTGGAAGTCCTACGGCGACCCGGATGTAGCGCAGAAGCACTTTGACCAGCTGAGCAAATGCACAGCAGTCTATCTGCGGCTGTTCCACAGCGGAACGCCCATTCTCCGCCTTGCCGTGGCGGCTTGATGTTGTCATTCTCTTTTCAAATACTCTCTTTTTATCCTGGCGCCTGCTGGTGTCCACGCACCGGCGGGAAAGAAATCCTCCTTTTGACACGCGGCCGCGCGGTGCAGAATGACCACTGTACCGCGCGGCTGTGTCATTTGCTGCAAAAGAGCACAGCAGGAGTAGGAAAAAAGCCTTGTGATAGTTTACAAGATGCCGCCAAAAAAGAACGAGAAAATGTAAACAATGGCTAACTTTGATTCAATAATTTGAGTTAGTTATTGTTGATTGTGGTGAAAAAACGGAAAAACTCGGGCAGAAAAATTGTTTGTTCATATGAACTAACTTTTAAATATGAAAAAAATATTGACATCAAAGGTTAGTAAGCGTAAACTATCCACGTTGATAGTTGCGGCTGACTAACCGCAGCGATATCCCAGATTCAAACAGGAAGGGAAGCGGAAGTATGATGCCTTTGACAATGGCAAAAGCAGGGGAGACCGTCACCATCAAAAAGATCACCGGCAAGGACGAGATCCGGCTGCATCTGGCAGAGCTGGGCTTTGTGGTGGGCAGTGAGGTAACGGTCGTCAACGAGATCGCAGGCAACCTGATCCTGCAGGTCAAGGAGAGCCGCATCGCGCTGGACAAGACGATGGCAAACCGTATCATGATTGGCTGAACAGTGCCCCGGCGCTGTTTGGGAGCTGCTCCGAAACTGGAATAGTCTCTCTATAAAGACAAGCAGAGGAGGATGGTTAAGAATGAAAACTCTGAAAGACGTAAAGGTCGGCGAGACCGCTACTGTGGCAAAGCTGCACGGTGAAGGCCCGGTCAAGCGCCGCATCATGGACATGGGCATCACCAAGGGTGTCGAGATCTATGTCCGCAAGGTGGCACCTCTGGGCGACCCCATGGAGCTGACCGTGCGCAACTACGAGCTGAGCGTGCGCAAGGCCGATGCTGAAATGATCGAAGTAGTCTGATCCCAAAGGGAGGAAGGATTAAGCAATGAGCATTAAAATTGCACTTGCCGGCAACCCGAACTGCGGTAAAACGACCCTGTTCAACAATCTGACCGGCTCCAACCAGTATGTCGGCAACTGGCCCGGCGTTACGGTGGAAAAGAAGGAAGGCAAGCTGAAGGGCGATAAGGATGTTATCATTCAGGACCTGCCCGGCATCTACTCTCTGTCTCCGTACACGCTGGAAGAGGTCGTCTCCCGTACCTATCTGGTCAAGGAGAAGCCCGACGCCATCCTGAACATCATCGACGGCACCAACATCGAGCGCAACCTGTACCTGACCACCCAGCTGATTGAGCTGGGCATCCCGGTGGTCATGGCTGTGAACATGATCGATCTGGTGCGCAAGAACGGCGATAAGATCGACCTGAAGAAGCTGAGCGCAGAGCTGGGCTGTCAGGCTGTGGAGATCAGCGCACTGAAGGGCGAGGGCACCGAGGCCGCTGCAAAGGCTGCTGTGGCTGCCGCCAAGGCTACCAAGGCCGGCGAGCTGCCTCACGTGTTCACCGGCAGCGTGGAGCACGCCATTGCCCACATCGAAGAGTCCATTCAGGGCAAGGTGGATGACCGCTTCCTGCGCTGGTACGCTGTCAAGCTGTTCGAGCGCGACGACAAGGTGCAGGATGAGCTGAAGCTGGACAAGGCCCTGATGGATCACATCGATCAGCACATCAAGGATTGCGAGACCGAGCTGGACGACGATGCAGAGAGCATCATCACCAACCAGCGCTATGCATACATCAACACCGTGGTGGGCAAGGCTGTCAAGAAGAAGGCCCGCGTGGAGCACCTGACCGTTTCCGATAAGATCGACCAGATCGTGACCAACCGTATTCTGGCTCTGCCTATCTTCGCACTGGTCATGTACCTGATGTACTCCCTGTCCATGGGCACCTCCATTGCAGACGGCGGCTGGGCCATCGGCACCTTTGCCACCGACTGGACCAACGATGTCCTGTTTGGTGAGATCGTTCCCAATGCTCTGGGCGGCCTGCTGGAGAGCATCGGCGTGGCAGGCTGGCTGTACGGCCTGATCATGGACGGCATCGTTGCCGGTGTCGGCGCAGTTCTGGGCTTCGTTCCCCAGATGCTGGTGCTGTTCTTCCTGCTGTCCATTCTGGAGGATGTGGGCTATATGTCCCGTGTCGCCTTCATCATGGACCGTATCTTCCGCAAGTTCGGCCTGTCCGGTAAGAGCTTCATCCCTGTTCTGGTGGGCACCGGCTGCGGCGTCCCGGGCGTCATGGCATCCCGTACCATCGAGAACGAGCGCGACCGCCGCATGACCATCATGACCACCTGCTTCATCCCCTGCGGCGCAAAGATGCCCATCATCGGCCTCATCGCAGGTGCGATGTTCGGCGGTTCTTCTCTGGTGGCTGTCTCTGCTTACTTCATTGGCATGGCTGCCATCATCTGCTCCGGCGTGATCCTGAAGAAGACCAAGCTCTTCGCAGGTGATCCCGCTCCCTTCGTGATGGAGCTGCCCGCATACCATGTGCCTGCATGGGGCAACGTGTTCCGTGCAACCTGGGAGCGCGGCTGGTCCTTCATCAAGCGCGCAGGCTCCGTCATTCTGGCCGCTACCGTTGTGCTGTGGTTCATGCAGGGCTTCGGCTTCGAGAACGGTGCCTTCGGTATGGTCGAGGATCAGGACAACTCCGTGCTGGCTGCTATCGCTACCAAGGTCGCATGGATCTTTGCACCTCTGGGCTTCGGCAACTGGCGTGCAACCGTCGCTTCCGTCTCCGGCCTGATCGCAAAGGAGAACGTGGTTGGTACCTTCGGTGTTCTGTATCACTTCGGCGGCGAGCTGTCTGAGAACGGCGATGAGATCTGGGCTGCTGTTGCGCAGGACTACACCGCTCTGTCGGCTTACGCCTTCATGATCTTCAACCTGCTGTGCGCTCCCTGCTTCGCTGCAATGGGCGCCATCAAGCGCGAGATGAACAACGGCAGATGGACGGCCATCGCCATTGGTTACATGTGTGCTCTGGCTTACTGCGCAGCTCTGGTGGTTTACCAGCTGGGCGGCCTGATCACCGGCGAGGTTGGCTTCAACTTCTTTACCATCGTGGCGGCTGTGGTTCTGGCTTGCTTTATTTACCTGCTGGTTCGTCCCAACAAGTACACCGGCGACAACGAGGTCAAGATCGACGTTTCCAAGATCACTGCAAACAAGTAAGCTTCGTCTGCTGAAAGGAGAGATGCTTTATGATGGAATTTCTGGCAGCAAACTTTAATCTGTCTACGATCATTGTGGCAGTCATCGTGTTTGGCGGTGTGGGCTGGATCACATGGCACTCTCACAAGCATGGCGGCTGCGGTGGCTGCGGCGAGGGCGGCTGCAATGGTAATTGCGGCGGCTGCAGCGGCTGTCACTGATCGGTAAAAACCGCAAGGGGCGCGGGCTGGAACTTTCGGCTCGCGCCCTTTTTTCAAAAGAAAAAAGTTAGCCTTGAGTAACATCAAAACGAAAGAGAGTGATCGGGATGGAACTTACGTCGGCGCATCTGCGCTATCTGCTGGCGATCTACGAGGTCTCGCAGACCCATCTGGATATCAGCTCCCGCAGCATTGCGGAAAAGCTGGGGGTCACCAAGCCCTCAGTGGTGCGCATCATGAACCTGCTCATGGAGCATGGCATGATCGTAAAGGAGCATTACGGCAAGATCTACATGACCGACCGGGGCATCTGGGTGGCAAAGCAGGTGGACCGGCAGCTGAAAACGATCCTGACCCATTTCCCGCCGGTCGGCGAGCCGCTGTCAGAGGAGGAACGCTTTGCGGCGGCGCTGGCCATGACCAGTGCATTGCCGGAGCGCATCTTTACCGGCGAATACGAGCGTCTGTTCGGAACAGCGGCGGATGACACAGAAATGGAGAAAGCCCAGTGATCAACAAAAAATTGCTGTCCTTTGACCGCGGTGCACTGCGGTATGTGGAGCTGAATGTGCTGTTCCAGTGGCTGGGAATGCTGTGCAATGTGGTGTTTGTAAAGGCTGTTGCGGGGCTCATCGGTGCTGCCTTTGCAGGCAGCCTGACCAGCGCCCTGCTGTGGCAGCAGCTGGTGCTGTGCCTTGCTACGGTGCCGCTGCGCTTTGCCTGCACCATGCTGGCCTCCGGCATGAGCGACCGGGCGTCCAAAAACGTCAAGCGCACCCTGCGCAGCAGCATCTACGCAAAGCTTGCCCGCCTTGGCCCCAACTACACCGAGACGGCGGCCACCAGCGAGGTGGTGATGCTGGCCAGCGAAGGCGTGGAGCAGATCGATACCTATTTTGCAAAGTACCTGCCCCAGCTGTTCTACAGCCTGCTGGCGCCGCTTACCCTGTTCGCGCTGCTGGTGGGGGTGCACGCACGGTCTGCCATCATCCTGCTGTGCTGCGTGCCGCTGATCCCCATGTCCATCGTGGCGGTGCAGAAGTTTGCCAAAAAGCTGCTGGCGAACTACTGGGGCGAGTACACCACCCTTGGCGACAGCTTTCTGGAAAACATTCAGGGCCTGACCACCCTGAAGATCTATCAGGCAGACGGCTGGAAGCACGAGCAGATGAACGCGCAGGCTGAGCGCTTCCGCAGGATCACCATGAAGGTGCTCACCATGCAGCTGAACTCGGTGACACTGATGGACCTGATGGCCTACGGCGGTGCGGGCCTTGGCATCATCAGCGCGGTGGCTGCATTTGCGGCAGGCCGGCTGACCCTGACCGCCACATTGACCATCGTGCTGCTGGCGGCGGACTTCTTCCTGCCGCTGCGGCTGCTGGGCAGCTACTTCCACATTGCCATGAACGGCGCCGCTTCGGCAGAAAAGATCTTCCGGCTGCTGGCAGCGGAAGAGCCCGCCGACGGCGACCGCTTGCCCGGCGAAAACACCACCCTGCAGCTGGAGCATGTCACCTTTGGCTACGAAAAGGACCGCACGATCCTGAACGATGTATCGCTCACCATCCCGCAGGGCAGCTTTGTCTCGCTGGTGGGCGAGAGCGGCTGCGGCAAAAGCACGATCGCAGCGCTGCTGTCCGGCAGCCGCACCGGCTATACCGGCAGCGTGACGCTGGGCGGCGTGCCGGTGCAGGAGCTGCAGCAGGAACAGCGCCTGCGCACCCTGACGCTGGTGCCCCATAACGCCGCCATCTTCAAAGGCACAGTGGAGAGCAATCTGCGCATGGCAAAGCCGGATGCCTCCGAAACAGAGCTGTGGAACGCACTGGAACAGGTGAATCTGGCCGATTTCTGCCGCAGCCAGAACGGCCTGCAGACCGCCTTGCATGAGGGCGGCAGCAATCTTTCCGGCGGTCAGCGTCAGCGCCTTGCCATGGCCCGCGCCCTGCTGCATGATACGCCCATCTACCTGTTTGACGAAGCCACTTCCAATGTGGATGCCGAGAGCGAGAACGACATCATGCAGGCCATCCACAGCCTTGCCGGGAAAAAGACGATCATCCTGATCTCCCACCGTCTGGCAAACGTGGTGCACAGCGACTGCATCTATGCAATGAGCAATGGCCGTGTGATCGAGCAGGGCACCCACGCCGAGCTGCTGGCAAAGCAGGGGGCTTACAGCCGCCTGTATCTGGCACAGCGGCAGCTGGAAACACTGGAAGAGGAGGATGCCTGAGCATGAACAAGAGTGATCATCGCAGCCCCTTTGCCATTGTGGGGCGGCTTATCGTACTGGTAAAGCCCATGCTGCCCGTTATGCTGGCAGCGATCGTGATGGGGGTCGCAGGCCATTTCTGCGCCACCTTCATTACCATCTTTGGCGGCTTTGGCATCCTGCGTGCGCTGGGGCTTGCAAGCCCGGTGGGGACCGTGGGCACGGCCTTTGCCTGCATTCTGGTGTTTGCGCTGCTGCGCGGCGTTCTGCGCTACGCAGAGCAGGCGTCCAACCACTATATCGCCTTTAAGCTGCTGGCCCTGATCCGCGATAAGGTGTTCGGGGCGCTGCGCCGCCTGACCCCTGCAAAGCTGGAAGGCCGTGACCGCGGCGACCTGATCTCGCTCATCACGGCCGACATCGAGGCGCTGGAGGTGTTCTACGCCCACACCATTTCGCCCATCTGCATCGCGTGCATCTGCATCATCGGCATGACGGGCTTTGTGGGCAGCTGGCACATCCTGCCTGCACTGGTGCTGCTGGCGGGCTATCTGCTGGTGGGTGTGGCCCTGCCGGTGTGGAGCGCAAAGCGCGGCGACCGTGCCGCCCGGGAGTACCGTCAGGCACTGGCCGATACCAACAGCTATGTGCTGGAAAGCCTGCGGGGCCTGAAGGATACCCTGCAGTATCAGGACACCGCAGCCCGTGCCGAGGGCATCACGGCCCACAGTGAGACGCTGGGCGAAAAGCAGAAGTCTCTCAAGTACCGCGAGGGCCTGACCGTGGCCCTGACCAATACCCTGATCCTGCTCACGGTGCTGGCCGTGCTGGGCACCAGCCTGAGCCTTTACCAGAGCGGAAAACTGGGCGCCGAGGGGGTGCTGGTGTGCACCCTTTCGGCTCTGAGCTCCTTTGGCCCGGTGGTGGCACTGGCAAACCTTGGTGTGGGCCTGACGCAGGTGTTCGCCAGCGCCGACCGTGTTCTGGACCTGCTGGAGGAAGAGCCTGTCACTGCGGATGTGACCGACGGCACAGATACCGCCTTTGCGGGTGCTGCGGCAGAGCATGTGAGCTTTGCCTATGCCGAGGAAGAGATCCTGCATGACCTGAGCCTGACCATTCCGGAAAAGAAGATCGTGGGCATCACGGGCCGTTCGGGCAGCGGAAAGTCCACCTTCCTGCGGCTGCTGATGCGGTTCTGGGATGTGTCCGGCGGCAGCATCCGCTTTGGAGAACAGGACATCCGCCGGGTGAACACCGCCACTCTGCGTGCGCAGGAGAGCCTTGTGACCCAGGAGACCGAACTGTTCGATGACACCATCGGGAACAACATCCGCATTGCAAAGCGGGATGCCACCCGGGAAGAGGTGGAAGCGGCCTGCAAAAAAGCTGCACTGGATGGCTTCATCCGCAGCCTGCCCAAGGGCTATGACACCCCGGTGGGGGAGCTGGGCGGTGCCCTTTCCGGCGGCGAGCGTCAGCGCATCGGTGTGGCGCGTGCGTTCCTGCACGATGCGCCGTTTCTGCTGCTGGACGAGCCTACCTCCAATCTGGACAGCCTGAACGAGGGGGTCATCCTTAAGGCTGTGCGGGCAGAGTGCAAAGACAAAACGGTGCTGCTGGTCTCCCACCGAAAGTCTACCATGGCGGCGGCAGACATCAGCTTTTCGGTGGAAAGCGGCCGCCTGAGCTGAAAACGGGTTCTACAAAGAAACAGCCGGTCTCCTGTGCGGAGGCCGGCTGTTTTTGGTCATAAAGAATTACTGGATCGCATTCAGGATCTGCTGTGCAATGTACTTGTGGCCTTTGACGGTGGGGTGGCCGTCCGCAGCGGTCTGGGTGCGGGGAATGTCCACATAGATCAAGCCTTCCTGTGCGGCAAGGTCTTTGGCAAAGCGGTTCAGTTTGCTGAAATAGCGGTTCCATGCGGGCAGCAGAGGCACGGGATTGGTGTAACCCAGCAGCACGATTTTGGCATCCGGGTTCAGCGCGCGGATACTGGCCACGATCTGCGGCAGGCTGTTGGTCACATTGGTATAGGCCTGATTGCAGATCTCATCCATGCCGCGGAACAGCAGGCGGTTGGTGGCGCGGCTCTCGTCAAAGGTAAGGGTCATACGGTTCAGCGCTTCGAGAAAGAGCCCCAGCTTCTGGAAGTTGAAATCACGCAGGGCACCGCTGACCATCAGCCCGGCCAGCTGCTCACTCTTCCAGTTGGTGGCCTCGCCCAGACCTACGATGCAGGGCACCAGCGCGTCGTTGGAGCCGATCTGGATGGAAATGATATCGGCCTTGCGCAGATACTCCTGATATTCCGGGTAGACGTAGTACGAGCCGGAAGCCTGATTCATCTTGGGCATGGCGCTGCTTTGCACCATATCCACCATGTCAGGGCTCATCAGGCTGGGCAGGCCCAGATTGATGGCGTGCTGGCGGTCCAGCCCAAGGCCCTTGCCCACAAGGGCGGTATAGCACTGGGAAGAGTAGCCCTCGAAGTTTGGCCGGAGATCGTAGCCGATCTGGGCGATGTTGTATTTCATATCGGCAAGGCCGACACCGGAGGTGATGCTGTCGCCCAGCGCCACATAGGTGAGCTGCGGCTCCGGTTCGCCGGCTGTCTGGGCATCGACGGACGCTGCGGCCTGTTCCTGCTGCACTTCTGCTGCTTCGGCGGCAGGCAGCTCTGTCTGTTCGTCGGCAGCAAATGCAGGCATGGCCAGCAGCACAAGCGCTGCCGCTGCGGCCAGAAAGCTGGCAAATTTTTTGTTTTTCATTGAGATTCCTTCTTTCCGGAATGACTGCACCTGTGCGGCACAGCTGTTGTCTCTATGATAAAATGGAAAGTAAAAATTGTCAACTGACAAAATTCAAAAAATTGCGGTCATCGCTGCGCCCGTATTCTGCGGTTTCTTCCATACAAAAAAGCTCCCCCTTGCGGGAGAGCTCAGTGTCTGAAAAACGATAGGGTGATGTTCAGGATCAATAATCGCGGGGAGTGATCTCTTCCTCCAGCTTGCGGTAGTCCACCTTACCAACGGGGGTCATCGGCATTTCACTGATGAACTTGTAGCTCACCGGCTGCACGTACTCCGGCAGCTCTTCCTTGCACAGCTGGCGCAGCTCGCGCACGATCTGGCGCTTCTTTTTGTCGGCCTCCGGGTCCAGCACCACGTAGACGAAGGGCAGGCGGCCCTGCACATGGTCCTTATCGGTGCAGCCTACCACCGAGCACTGATGCACAGCCGGATGGCGGCTGATGACGTTCTCGATCATGGACGGGAACACCTTGAAGCCGTCGTGACGGATGATCATGCGCTTGATGCGGGAGTCCAGATACACAAAGCCGTCCTCGTCCATGTAGCCGACATCGCCGGTGTGTGCCCAGATCTGGCCGTCTGCATGGCGGCGCAGGATCATATCGGTCTCATCGGGCTTATTGTAGTAGCCCTTCATGACGGTGGGGGTGCAGATGCAGATCTCGCCGCGCTCCCCGATGGGCAGCTCGGTCTCGGTGCCGGGCTCGAAGATGGACACCACCGTATTCAGCATGGGGATGCCCACGCTGCCGGGCTTGGTCACATTGCCGGCGGCAACGGTAGCGGCAGAAGCGACTTCGGTCATGCCGTAGCCCTTGGCCAGCGGATACTCCACGTTGTGTGCCTTCAGGAACTCGTTCACGGTCAGCTCAGCGCCCAGCGGCAGCGAGTCGCCGCCAGCGGCATAGTTGCGGATGAAGGAGAGATCCTTCTTCTTCTTGAGCAGCGGAGAAGCTGCCATCTGCTGGTAGTGAGCCGGAACGCCGAACATGTGCTCGGGCTTGTGCTTCCAGATCAGTGCGCCCAGCTTGTCGGGGTCCAGATTGGGGATAATGACGACGTGCAGGCCCATGACCAGCGGCATATGCACGCCGCAGGCGTAGCCGTAGGCAATGAACGGAGGCATAACGTTCATCAGCTTCTGGCCGCGGCAGAACAGGTTGCTCTGGGCAATGAATTCGTGGGCCAGAGAGTTGAAGCTGTCGTCGGTCAGCATAACGCCCTTGGGCGAACCGGTGGTGCCGCCGGTGTGCACCACCACGCAGGCGTGCTGCGGGTCGTAGGGTTCGGCGTTCATGCTCTGATCCTTGCCCTGTGCAATAAAGTCCTTCCAGTGGATCACGTTGGACTTGTAGCGGTTCTTATCGGGGTTAGTCAGCTTGTAGCCGACGGCCAGATGCAGCGGCAGGGAGTCTGCGGGGCTGATGACCAGAACGCGCTCCACATTGGTGCGCTTTTCTGCCTTGTGGCAGCGCTCATAGGTCACATTCAGGCAGATCAGCAGGCGGGAATCTACCTCCTCGATGTACTCGTGGATGCCCTCAACGCTGTAGCGCGGGTCCACCAGATTCAGCGTTGCGCCGATCATATCGACAGCGTAGAAGGCGTAGATCACCTCGGGGGTCATCACGCTGACGACGGTGATGATGTCGCCCTTCTTCACGCCGAGAGCACGGAAGGCAGCAGCGGTTTTCTTGACATTCACAAAGAGGTCTGCAAAGGTGAATTTGCGGCCATAATACTCCAGAGCGGTCTCGCTCAGATGGTTCTTGTTCTGATGGCAGAGATACTCAAAGGCGCTGCACTTGGGCAGAGGCATGTCGATGTATTTCTGGTCGTAGTACTTCAGCCAGGGCTTCGCAGTGGACGCATAGAGCGGTTCACGCTGTTCAGTAGTCATAGAATAAAGTCCTCTTTTCTTTCTTCTTTTCATTGCTAAAAGCCGACAGCTTTGCAAGAAAGATGAAAGCCGCCGGTCAGATCACGCAAATAACTCAAAAATTAGAATCAACGATGCAGTCTCTATTGTAGTGGAGCCGCCTGAGAATGTCAAGAAATAAACTATGAACGTTGCGTAAAAGTGCCGTAAAACAACGATTCCTCCCGAAATGTCGGGGGGTCAGCGCGGCAGCCACTGCTCCGCTTCGGCGGCGCTGCACAGCACAAAATGCTCAGGCCGCAGCTCGCGCCACTGAGGGGTCTCTCTGGAGTAGTCGTGCATGGCAGGGTCGTAGACCAGAAGCTTTTTCTGCCGCTCCCGGCGGGGGTCCGGCATGGGAATGGCGGAAAGCAGGCTGCGGGTGTAGGGGTGGATGGCGTGGGCCGTCAGCTCTTCGGCCCCGGCCAGCTCCACGATGCGGCCCTTGTGGATCACGGCGATGCGGTCGGAGATGTAGCGCATCACGGACAGGTCGTGGGCGATGAACAGATAGGTGATGCCGCGTTCTTTTTGTAAATGGCGCAAAAGGTTCAGCACCTGCGCGCGGATGGACATATCCAGTGCGCTGATGGGCTCATCGGCAACGATGAACTCCGGCTCCACGATCAGCGCCCGGGCGATACCGATGCGCTGGCGCTGTCCGCCGGAAAACTCGTGAGGGAAGCGGGAAGCAAATTCCGGCAGCAGGCCCACGTCCCGCAAAGCCTGCCTCACCCGCTCCTCCCGCTGGGCGGCGGTGAGGTCGGGCCGGACGTTCTGCAGGCCCTCGCCCACGATATAGCTCACCTTTGCGCGCTCGTTCAGCGAGGACTGCGGGTCCTGAAAGATCATCTGGATCTCCTTGATGATCTGTCGGTCCAGCTGATGGCTGATCCTGCCGTTGATCTTCTGGCCTTTATAAAGGATGTCACCGCCGGAGGTGGGCAGGATGCGCAGGATGGCCCGGCCGATGGTGGTCTTGCCGCTGCCGCTTTCGCCCACAAGGCCGAAGGTCTCGCCCTTATAAATTTTAAAGCTGGCGTCCCGCACGGCATGATAGGTGCTGCGGCCGGAGCCGTAGGTCACGTTCAGGTGGTTCACTTCCACAAGAACTTCGCGTTCATTTTCCATCTTACAGCCCCTCCTCTCGCAGCATTTTCACCGCAGCAGGCGGCTCGATCTTGGGTGCCCGGGGGTCCAGCAGCCATGTCTTGGCCTTGTGGGTGGGGGATACGGTAAAGTAGGGCGGGCGCCTGACAAAATCGATCTTGAGCGCCTGCGGGTTGCGGGGCGCAAAGGCGTCGCCGCGGATCTCTGCAAACAGGTTCGGCGGTGTGCCCACGATGTTGAACAGGTCCTCGCCCTTCACGCCCATCTGGGGCATACTGGACAGCAGTGCCCATGTATAGGGGTGGCGGGGGTCGTAGTAGATCTCGTCGGCGGTGCCGATCTCCACGATGTCGCCCGCGTACATCACGGCGACCCGGTCGGCAATGTTGGCCACCACGCCCAGATCGTGGGTGATGAGCAGGATGGTCAGATCGTACTTGACCTGCATTTTTTTGAGCAGCTGCAAAATCTGGGCCTGAATGGTCACATCCAGTGCGGTGGTGGGCTCATCGCAGATGAGAATTTTGGGGCTGCAGGCCGCTGCAATGGCGATCACCACCCGCTGGCGCATCCCGCCGGAGAACTCGTGCGGGTACTGCTTAAAGCGCTTTTCCGGCTCCGAGATGCCCACATCCCGCAGGTATCCCAGCGTCTTTTCCCTTGCGGCAGCGCCCTTCAGGCCCTGATGCAGGGTGACGGCTTCCATGATCTGTGCCCCGATGGTCTTCAGCGGGTTCAGGCTGGTCATGGGGTCCTGCATGACCATGGCGATCTCCCGGCCGCGTACCCGCAGCCAGTCCTTTTCGGTTCTGAGGTCAGAAAGGCGCAGCGGCTTGCCGTCCGCCATGCCGTAGTAATCGATGGTGCCCCCGGTGATGGAGCCGTTGGCGTCCAGAAGGCCCATGAAGCTCTTGGTGAACACGCTCTTGCCGGAGCCGCTCTCGCCCACGATGGCGAGCACTTCGCCCTGATAGAGGTCGAGATCGATGCCCCGGATGGCGTGCAGAATCTTTCCACGCAGATCGAACTGGATGTTGACATCTTTTGCGGAGAGAATGAGCGGGTGATGTTCCATGATATCCCCTCCTTACTGCAGATGGTTCTTCGGGTCGGCGGCGTCCGAGAAGGCGTTGCCGATCAGGTAGAACGCAATGGTGACAAAGCTCAGGATGAGGGTGGGGTACAGCAGCTGGTAGCGCAGCCCGGCCTGCATCATCACCTTGCGGCCATCGTTGACCAGATTGCCCAGCGAAGGCGTCTCCACCGAAAGCCCGAGGCCGATGTAGGTGATGAACACCTCGTTGCCGATGGCTTCCGGGATGGTGAGGGCCATGCGCAGCATGATGACCGAGACGAGATAGGGCAGCAGGTTGCGCAGTACGATGCGCACAGTGGGCGTGCCGAGGCAACGGGACGCTACATTATAATCCCGGTCGCGGATAATGAGGATCTGGTTGCGGATGAAGCGTGCCATTTCGATCCAGCCCTTGATGGCCATGCCAAGGACCATGGTCCAGATGCTGGGCGTTGCCACGTAAGAGATCAGGATCAGCACAATGGCGGTGGGGATGTTATCAAAGATGTTGTACAACTCGGTGAACACGGGGTCCAGCCCGCGCACATAGCCCCACAGCACACCGGCGGTGATGCCCACCACCGCTTCAATGAGGGCCACGAAAAAGGCGATGGTCAGGCTGGTGCGTGCACCGGCCCAGATGCGTGCCCACAGGTCCTGTCCGATGGAGTTGGAACCCCAGATAAAGCCGTCCTGTCCGGGGGCAATGTTGCGGTACTGGATGCCGGTGGCGGGGTCCACGGCGCAGAGGTTCGGGTCTGCCTGACCGGGCAGGTGGGGCTGGATGAAGGCAAAGGCCACCACAGCGGCCAGCGCCACCAGTAGAACCACCGCGAACCTGTTCTTGAAGAAAGCGCGGAAGGTGCTGCCCCAGTAGCTGTAGTTGGAGCTGGCAGTGGCTTCGGCCTGCGCCTCGCTGAACCCGGCGGGGGTGAACAGCTCGTCTTCGGGCAGAGCCTCCCATCCGGCAGTGTGCTGTGCCTGCGCGGCATTGAGCTTGTCTTCCAGCAGCCGGGAGCGTTCACGTTTGAGAAAAGAGAGCATCAGCGGCCACCTTCCTTCCTGCCAAAGTGGATGCGGGGGTCCAGGAGAACCATGAGCACATCGCCCAAAATCAGGCCGATGATGCCCACGCAGGCATACAGCAGCACAATGCCCTGCACCATGGTGTTGTCGTGGCGCTGCACGCAGGTGACCAGCAGACCGCCCATGCCCGGGATGCTGTACAGGCTCTCGATGTAAATGGAGCCGACGACGGTGTTCAGGAATGCGGAGGGGATGTACTGCACCAGCGGCACCATGGCGTTGCGGAAGACGTGATGCAGGGCAATGCCGCTCTCGCTCACGCCCTTGGCTCGGGCCAGCTTTACGTAATCCTTGTTGCTTTCGTCTACCATGTAGCGGCGCAGCCACATGGCGTAGAACGCAAGGTTTGCAAGGCTCATGCTGCACACCGGCAGCACCCAATAGCGCCAGTCGGCGGCATCGAACAGCAGGCCCACGCCCATGGCGGTGGTGCCGTACATCTGAATGTACAAAAAGTACACGGCGGCAGGCACGGCCTGAATGAGCACGATGACGGCTGTGCCCAGCTTATCCGGCCAGCGGCCCTTGCACCGGCCCATGACAAGGCCCAGCGGGATGCCGAAGATCAGGCTGAGCAGCATGGCCAGCACACCCATTTCGATGGAAATGGGCAGCTTCTGGGCAAGGATCTTGGTCACGGGGGCGTTGAGCTTGTAAATGTGGCTCACGCCCAGATCACCGTGCAGTGCGTCCCGCCAGAAATGGCCGATCTGCACCGGCAGCGGGTCCAGCAGACCCATGGACTGCAGTCCGGCCTGGATCTGTGCCTCGGTCATTTTTTCGTAGTTGGCAAAATAGCCCTCTACCGGCATGAGCCGCAGCAGGCAGAACACCAGCGTCACGATGATGAACAGGGTCAGGATCGAGCGCCCGATGCGTTTTGCGAGATATGGCACCATCGCTGTGCACCTCACTTTTCGATTGAAATACAGATACCTATAGAATACCGCAATTTTTTACGTTTGGAAAGGGATTTGTGAGTTTTTGCGGGAAAATGGGGTGAGGAACGATTCAAAATGGCCTCCGCTTGCGCTCTGGCCATATTCAGCGGAAAAAATATTTTTAATTCGCGTTTGTCGCGGCCTGCGAGAACTTGTCGGGGCGAGGCCCCTCCATCTGCTAACGCAGACCGCTCCTCCGCTTAAAAGCCCCACTGGGGCTTTTATTGCTGCGCAACCGCGACCTACTCCAAACGCTGCTTTCACCAGTGGGGTCGTAGACCGGATACAGTAGATGCACACTTTACCGACCTTGCCCTCTCCGCCAGCGGCCTAGCCCTCTCAGTCATCGCTGCGCGATGCCAGATTCCCCTTTTTGTCACCTGCGGTGACATCTTCCCCCGGCCGGGGGAAGTCTTTCCTCAAAGGGGGAACCCTTGGCAGTCCACGCAAAGTTCATCTCTTTGCCAGGGCCTCTCCCTTTGGGAGAGGTGGATGCGAACGCAGTGAGCGGATGGAGAGGGTGAGGACGCTCCCCGCAGCGCGGATGTTTCCGCAGGAAACCAGCGCTGCAAATGCCGCTTTCCTCCACGACTCTACCCGTGAAAATGCAATGCCGGACAGCCCGCAGGCTGTCCGGCATTGCTCTAATTAAAATAATTCTTCCTCTGAATATGGCTAGAGCGAAGCGGAAGCCATTCAAAATCGTCCGTCCTGCATTGCCGCAGGCACTGCGGCTCACCGCGCGTCGCGGTTGGCATTGTACTCCTCCATGGAAACGTAATGGTCGAGGATGTGCACGCCCTTCAGGCGGTTGGTGGACAGGCCCGTGGGAGCGTACTGGCCTTCCCACAGGTTCAGGCGGGTGGCGATGTACGGCGGCACCGGCATCCCCAGCGGGATGACCAGCGCGTTCTGGATGAGGAAGGCTTCGGCATCCGCAAAGGCGTCATACCGGGCATCCAGATCCTCGGTGATGGTCTTTGCCTTCTCCACCAGAGACATGTACTGCATCACAAGTTCGGCGGTCTCGCCGGTCACGATGCCGTCCTCCACGCCGGTGCGCAGGAAGCTGTAGCAGGTGCCGCGGTCGCCGGCTTCCTGATAGAAGGGGTACACCTCGGTTTCGGGGTCGGAGTAATCGGCACCCCAGTAGTAGGACATCAGCTGGTAGGCACCCACCCGGCGCACCGCGTTCAGGAAGTTGTCGGAGGGGCCCTGGGTGATGATGATGTTCACAAAGTCGAAGCCGTCGTTCAGCACGCTCTCCACCTGCTGCTTGAACACCTGACACTGCTTGTCCCAGTCCACCACGGCGGGGTTGTAGGGGTACTGCACCTTGATGGGGAAGGTGACACCGGCAGCCGTCAGTTCTTCCACTGCGGCATCGCGGTACTGCTTGGCGGTGGCTTCGTCAAAGAAATCGGACAGGCCTGCCAGCCCGCCGCACTCAGTATAATCCACGCCCTTGCTGTTGGCGCAGAAGGAAGGCGGGGTGATGGTGTGCAGCTTATAGTTTTCGTAGCCCTCGGGCGCAGTGACGGCCAGCGTGACGGAGGGATTGATGGCATACAGGAACGCCTTGCGGAAGTTGGTGGAGTTGATGGCTTTGGCCCAGTTGTCCGGCTCATATTCAGCGTCCACGCCGGTCACGGTCCAGTTGGAGAATTCGTGGCGGTAGGGCAGGAAGTTGAAGATGTAGAAATAGCTCTTGCCGGTCTCCGGGCGCTCCATGGACACCATATCTCTGGTGGTGTCATCGGCCAGCCAGCTGTCCAGAATGTCCGAGCTGATGGTGGCCTGATCGATCTCGCCGCGCTTGACCATCTCCGGGCCGCTGATGAGCTCTTCCTGATTGTAGATGTAGCGCACCGTATCGATATAAACGCTGTCGGCATCGTAGTTCTCGGGGTTCTTCTTCATCACCCAGTTTTCCAGCGGGGTGTACTCGGCCAGATAGAACGCGCCGCAACTGCAGGCGGTCTCGGCACTGGTGCAGAACTGGTCGGCAAACTCCTCCAGCAGCGGGCCGTAGGCGGGCTCGTAGGGGGCGTAGCTGAGCAGGCTGAGGAAGCCCGGAAAATCAAAGTTCAGGGTGTAGGTCAGGGTGTGCTTGTCCACAGCCTTGACCCCCACAGCACTGAAATCCACAGCCGGGTACGCAGTGGCAGTGCCGTCCGCAGCGGTGGCCGTCACAGTGCCGTTTGGGTCGATGGCGTAGGTGGTGCCGTCCTCGGCCACGGTGCCGTTGTTGGCGTTGTTGCGGTAGACACAGTAGTTGTAATAATCATCCGCACCGGCCACATAGGGGGTGACAAGGCTTGCAGTGGAGGAAGCATAGTCCGGGTTCAGCACATAGGCCAGCGCATCCACAAAATCCTGCGCGGTCACAGGGCCCAGCACCTCGCCATTGCAGTCCACCCAGTTCTCGTCCCGCAGGTGGAAGGTCCAGGTCAGGCTGTCGGCGTCCCATTCCCACGCAGTGGCAAGGCCCTCCCGGATCTTGCCGCGGTTGTCGTATTCCACCAGTGTGTCGATGCACTGGGTGCCGTGGTAGAGGTCCGGGTCGGCAGAGCAGACCAGATAGTTCAGGGTGGCGGGCTGGCGGGAGTACAGCACGGTATAGGTGGAGCTGCTGCCGGAAGCGCCGGTGCTGCCGCCATTGGAAGCGGAGGAGCCGCCGCAGCTGCTCAGCAGACCGGCAGCTGCAGCAGAAAGGGCGGCTGCACCGCTGCCCTTCAGGAACTGACGGCGGGAAATGGAATGACGCATAGTGTGATCCCTCTTTCTTCTAGCTCTAGCATTTGTGTGCTCTGAAAAAAGGGAGTAACGGAACACACATCCGTTACCCCCTTTGTAACAGTCCATTGCCGCACAAAGGGCGGCTTTATGGTCAGTATAGCATTGAATCGACGCGCCGTCAATCGTTTTTCGGCGCTACGGCTTCGGGTGCCTCGTCCGGCAGCGTGGGTGCGGGCTTGGCAGGCGTCACGGCACTGATGACCGAACCGGCTGCAGCCGGGACAGCGGCTTCGGCGGGGACCGCTGCGGCCTCGGCGGAAACAGCGGCACCGGCTTCTTCCGCTGCCTTTGCGGCCTCCTCGGCAGCCTTTTTGGCCTCCCGCTCCTCCCGCAGCTGCTTTGCCCGGGCGGCGGCTTCCTCCTGCCGCTTTTTGGTGCGTGCCTTGATGCGGCACACGGTGCACACGCCCTCCGCACTGTCCGGCGCAATGGGCTTGCCGCACTCTTTGCACAGGGTCTTGCGGCATTTGTAGACGCTCACCGGGCCAAGGGTGGTCAGCTGGCGCAGCTTCATGCCATCGATGCCGTGGTTCGAGCAGGATGCCACGCACACCTCGCATTCGCTGCACTTCCACGGCGTGATGACGATGCGGGTCTGGCCGTCGGGCAGGTCCTCCAGCTTCAGCGCACCGGCGCGGCAGGCCTTTTCACACTTGCCGCAGCCAAAGCATTTGTCGGTGAAGTTGGGCAGATAGTAGCCGTACTTCAGCGGCGTGTCCATGGCCGCTTTCAGCTGCTTTGTGCGCTGGTGCAGCAAAAGGCGGAAATCCACACCGCCGTCGTCCTCGCTGCGCAGGCCGGGCAGCAGCTGCAGCAGCTTTTTGGTGCCGCTCTTAGAGCCGTGGCTCACCTGCTCGAACATTTCGCGGCGGCTCAGCTCCTTTACGTGATAGGGCGCTTCGTCCTGCTCGTAGGCCAGCGTGAACCGTGCCTCGAACATGGGCTGACCAAAGAAATCCACAAGCCTTGTCAGCTCCTTGCGCAGCTGGGCGGCGCACAGGTCGTTCTCACACTCACCGCAGGGGGTCAGGTCCAGTACGATCTTTTTGTTCAGGGCAAGGTAGGCCAGCGTCTCCCATGTGAGGGCAGAGATGCAGGCGCGCACCATGGAATTTTTGCGGGCGGACTTTTCGCAGCCGATCCAGATGGTGTCATTGTCGGTATCGGCGGCAGAGGTGTCCCGCTGCACCTGCTCCGGCGAAGGGATGATGCAGCCGCTGCGGCAGGCAGAAACGCACAGGCCGCACTCGGTGCAGGGGTCCCAGTCCTTGACGAGGTTCGGACGGGTAAAGATCTGTTCGCCATAGGGGCAGATATCCTTGCACTCGGTGCAGGGCTTACGATGAGGATGCAGGTTCCAGCACTGGCGGCGGTTGATCTCGGGATGGGTAGTTTTCATCAGCATATCCATCGCGGTGCGTGTAAAAAAGCCCATAATTTACTCCCCTTCCACAACAGAAGTGATATTTGCATGTTCGATCAGAAAGCGCTGTACCTTCTGGGTGGTCACGGCAGAGGCCACAGCGTCCCGGCTGAGCACTTTGCGGATCTCAGGTTCCGGGGTGTCGTGCAGCTTGGCAAGGCGGGCGTATTCGGCGTCCACCTCGGCGTTGGACACGGTGATCTGCTCTGCTTCGGCAATGGCCCGCACCGCAAGGATGCTGCGCATCTTGCGCTCCGCATCCCGGCGGAAGGCGGCACGCACCCCGTCCGGTGTGGTCTGGCCTGCCTTGCAGTACAGCTCCATGGTCATCTTGCTGCGGCGCAGCCGGTCGCGCAGGGCGTTCATGTCCCGCTCTGCGTTCTGATCCAGAATGGCGTCGTTCAGCTCCGCCGTCAGGTTCGCCCCGGCCATGTCCAGCAGGGCGGCACCGGCAATGCGGTCGGCGTTGGCCTCGTGGGAGCGGCGCTTCTTTTCGCGGATGCTCTCTTTCAGCGCATCCACCGAGTCAAAGCCCAGCGTTCCGGCAAAGGCGTCATCCAGCGGCACGATCTGCTTTTGCTCCACGGTGTGCAGGGCAATGGCGAACTGCGCCGTTTTGCCGGAAAGCTCCGGCACCCGGAACTCGGCGGGGTAGGTAAAATCGAACCGGAAATCCTCACCTGCCTTGTGGCCGTAGACCGCGTTTTCGGCGGCGGGCATCAGCTGGCCGGTGCCCAGCACCACCGTGACGTTTTCCATCCGGCTGTCCGGGATGGGGACTCCGTCCAGAAAACCCTCAAAATCCAGCGTTACACGCATCCCGCGTGCAGCGGGCAGCTCCACCGGTACAAAGGGGGCATGGGTGCGGGTGAGGTTCGAGGCCTCCAGCTCCACGGCTTTTTCAGACACCGGGCGCACCCGGCGGGTAAAGTCCAGCCCTTTGTACTGGCCCAGCGTGACCTTGGGCAGGGCGCTTGCATTCTGTTCCATCGAAAAAGACTCCTTTTATCTCCAAAGTACAGGCGCAGACGGCCTGAGAAAACGGCAGCTTAAAGCCCATGCCCGGCAAGCCAGCTTTCTGCCACCTGCGAGAACATCTCGGGGTAGAGGACATCCTCCTGCGCGAAGGCATCCAGATAATATTCCACCTCAGCCCGGTCGGCAGGCTCGGTGCGCTCCCACACGGTGAACACGGTGCCGTTGCCCATGTCAAAGCTGGCGGCTTGCGTAAAGTGTTCATCCCGCGCGGCGCAGAAGAGGGCGTTCCACCGGCCGGAGAGCTCGCCGCCGCTGACAAAGGTCTGGGGGAAGGGCTCTGCAGTGAGCACATACTTTGCCTCAAAGAACCGCACCGGGAACTCGTGGGTGCCCGGGATGGAGATGCCGGCGGCCAGCTTGCCCTGCAGCTGGATGTCCGGCAGGGCGGCATACTGGAACATGTCCGAGTTGTATAGCATATCGTGGGGGATCATGTAGGCGAACTCGCCCTTTTCCGCATCGCAGTGGGCATCGATCCAGTCGTCCACGCGCTGGATCTGGGCGGCGTCGGTGCGGTCGTAGGTGAGCTTGTCCAGCCGGACGAACTCCGACACCGCCTTGAGGGGAAAGTGGTCCACCGCAAAGCCCGGCAGGGCCACGGTGGTCAGCGGGGAACAGCGCACCGACATGGCAAACACCAGCGTGAAGGCCCAGTAGAAAAGCTTGAGCTTCCGGTGCTTCCGGATGCCCTCGGCCAGTGCGGCGGAACCGGTGAGGAACAGCAGCAGCCATCCCGGCACGAACAGCAGCATCTGGTGGGAACCGGTGTTCTGCACCCGGGTGAACAGCAGAAGGCTTACCAGCAGCTCCACACCCGCAAGACAGGGCAGGGCAGGCAGACGGCGTTTTGCGGCAAACCACAGCCCCAGCCCGATGAGGATGAAGTTCAGCAGGCCGATGCGCAGGGTCTGCGCGGCCAGCTCCAGCGTGATGCCGCCGAAGTTGTAATAGGAGTAGCGCCCGGCGTAATCAAAGCCGAGGATCTTGCGCACCATGGGCAGCAGAAGCAACACCATGGCCCCGGCGGCGCACAGGCCGAACACGGCCAGCCGGACGAGGCGGCGCACAGCCCGGGACTGCTGGCCGCTTTTTGCCAGCCGCACACTGGATACCACCAGCAGCAGGACGTAGGCGAAGCAGTAGCCCACCACAAAGTATAAGTACCACCGCCGGGTGAGAATGACCCCCGCCGTGGCGGCAAAGATCAGCAGATAGCGGGGCAGATCGATGCGGTCAAAGCGGTAGTCCAGCGTGAGCAGCAGGAGCATGAAGGCGAAGATAAGCCCGAACCAGTCCGGCTGGCCCAGCATGGCAGACATGCGCAGGAACGGGAAGGTGACGCACCAGGAAAAGCCGATGAGGAAATACCAGCGGGTGTTTTTCACCCGCAGCAGCTGCCCGGCTTTGCACACCAGTCCCGCCAGCAGCACCAGCAGGCTGGGCAGGACGCTGAACAGCTGACAGAATGCGTAGTCGTCACCGGTCTTGCCACTCAGACAGAACGGGAACTCGGTGAACAGGGTGATGAAGTTGGTGTAGTCCTCAGTGATGGAATCGAGGAGGAAGCGGAAGCCTGCGCCTGTGCTCTGGGCAAAGGCGGCTTCGGCGTTATACTGCTTTAAAATGTAGTTCACATAGTCCCAGTAGTAGAGGAAGGTGCGGCTGCCCAGCGCCCAGAAAGAGTAGAGCGCCGCCACAGCCCAGACGCCCACCAGCACCGCCTTGTGGAACAGGTCCAGCTCCACACCGGCCCGGCACAGCACCAGCAGCGCCAGTGCAAACAGCGCTGCATTGCACCACAGGCTCAGCAGCGGGAAAAACAGGCCGCTGCCCGGTGCGGCAAGGCCGAATACGATAAGCGCCAGCGCCCCGGCAGCAAGGCCCAGCCAGACCTTGCCAAGGGCAGACAGACGGGAAACGATTCCATTCATCCCCAAAAACCTCTCAGTTGCAGAATATCACAGCTACAGTATAGCAAGCAAAATCTGCACTGTCCAGCCGCAGGGCGCGGAAAACAGCAAAATGTCCCGCAGCTTTCAAAGCATACAGGACATTTTGAGGTGAATATTACTTACTGGAATTTGAAGCGGTCTTTGTGCTGCGGGCGCTGCGGCGCTTTTGCGCCATGGCTTTGTTAGCGCTGATGCGGGCGGCGTCCGGGTTCGGGGCTTCCGGGGTCAGCCGCAGCAGGCAGCTTCCCATGGCGGGCAGGTCGATGGTGAGGGTGTAATCCCGGCCATAGACGCCGCCGTCGGTGGTGTGCAGGCTGGTCTTGCGGCGTCCCTTGAGCGCACCGCCCCACTCGGGGGACTCGGTGTTCAGCACCTCCTCGGCACCGCAGGGGAACCGGAGGTAGAGGGGGAACTTTTTGTGGGCGTGATCCTGCGTGTTCATGATGCACAGCAGGCTCTGGCCCTGTCCCTTGCGCAGCCATGCGTACACGCCCTCGCTGCGGCTCTCGCAGGCCACCCACTCAAAGCAGTCGGGGTTGTACTCACCATCGTAGAGGGCGGGCTCGGTGGAGTAGACCCGGCTCAGGTGGGCAAAGTATTTCTGGAAGGCATCGTGGAAGGGATATTTCAGCAGGTCCCAGTCCAGCTCCCGCTTTTCGTCCCACTCCCGGAAGTGTCCCATCTCGTTGCCCATGAAGTTCAGCTTCTTGCCCGGGTGCATATACATATAAAAATACAGGGTGCGCAGCTGGGCGCATTTTTCCGCGTAGGTGCCCCACAGCTTATCGATGATGGTCTTTTTGCCGTGCACCACCTCGTCGTGGCTCAGCGCCAGCAGATACAGCTCGTTGTAGAAGTAGTGCATGCTGAAAACGATCTTGCCATAGGCATTCGGACGCTCACCGAAGGGGGTGGCAAAATAGTCCAGCGTGTCGTGCATCCAGCCCATGTCCCACTTGTAGTCGAAGCCCACGCCGTCGTAGCGGGTGGGAGCTGTCACCTTGAGGAAGTTGGTGGAGTCCTCTGCCATGTAGATGCCGGTGGGCCAGCGCTCGTTCAGGCCGTGGTTCAGGCTGCGCAGAAAGTTCACAGCTCCCTCGTTCACGCCGCGGTTCGGGTCTCCCTGCCAGTACAGCGCGCGGGAAATGGCGTCCATGCGGATGCCGTCGCAGTGGTACACATCCATCCACAGGGCAGCGGCACTGTTCAAAAAGCTGCACACCTCCCGGCGGTAGTAATTGAAGTTGCAGGTGCCCCACTCGCTGTGGCCCACATCGCTGTCGTACTCGTAGAGGTAGGTGCCGTCAAACTTTGCCAGAGCGTCGGCGTTGGCGGCAAAGTGCACCGGCACAAAGTCCATGATGACGCCGATGCCCATGCGGTGGCAGGCGTTGACGAAGCCGGCAAACTGGGCGGGGGTGCCGTAGCGGCTGGTGACGGAAAAATAGCCGGTGGTCTGGTAGCCCCAGCTGCCGTCAAAGGGATGCTCTGCCAGCGGCAGCAGCTCCACATGGGTAAAGTGATGGTCCAGCAGCCAGGGGATCAGCTCCTTGGCCAGCTCCTCATAGTTGTACCAGCCGTCTGAGCCGTCCTCCTGCTTGCTGCCGGGCTTGTGCCGCCAGCTGCCAACGTGCATCTCGTAGATGTTCAGCGGGCGGTTGCGGCATTTGTCGCGGCGCTCCATCCATGCACTGTCGTCAAAGCGGAAGTCCAGCTTTGTCAGACGGCTGGCTGTGCCCGGCCGCAGCTCGGTGGAAAATGCGTAGGGGTCGCTGCGCATCACCACACTGCCGTCGGCACCATGCACCCGGTATTTATAAAGGTCGCCCTCTGCAAGGCCGGGGACGAATGCGCTCCACACGCCGGTATCGGCTTTTTCCATGGGCACGCCTGCCTCCCAGCCGTCGAAGCCGCCGCAGACCTCCACTGCCGTGGCACCGGGGGCCCACACCGCAAAACGCCACCCTTCGGTGCCGTTGTCGGAGCAGGGATGTGCACCAAGGATGCGGTAGGCATCAAAGCAGTCTCCATTGAAGAATTCACGGGGAATGGCGGGGTAATTCATGCAAAGATCTCCTTACATTCTATGATGAGCAGTGCCCGGCGGCACTGCATGTGATACAGATATTTGGGCAATATATCCAATAAAAACAAGGCGAAATGGGGCACAGTGGCCGATATTCTTGTCGATTCTTGACAAAAATCGGCAAATATTAACATATTTTACAGATTCTGTGCTATACTATTCCTGCCGCTGCAGTGGGCGGCGGCTGATTTTTTTTTGTATGGGAGCGGTATGAACAATGGCTTGGTATGACAACGCGGTATTCTATCACATCTATCCTCTGGGGCTGTGCGGCTGCGCACATGAGAACGACGGGCAGGCGGTGCCCGGCGCATTCGAGAAGCTGAACGCATGGGCGAAGCACGCAGCGGACCTTGGCTGCACGGCCATTTATATCGGCCCGCTGTTCGAGAGCGGCTCCCATGGCTACGACACCATCGATTACCGGCTGGTAGACCGCCGCATCGGCACCAATGAGGAGTTCCGGGACTTTGTGGCAGACTGCCATGCCCGGGGCCAGAAGGTGATCGTGGACGGCGTGTTCAACCATGTGGGCCGTGATTTCTTTGCGTTCCAGGACCTGAAGGCGAACCGCGAGAACGCCCGCTATAAGGACTGGTTCTGCGATGTGAATTTCTGGGGCAACAACGAGTACAACGACGGCTTTTCCTATGGCAACTGGGGTGGCTACAATCTGCTGGTCAAGCTGAACCAGCGCAACCCGGAGGTGCAGAACTACCACTACGATACCATCCGCTTCTGGGTGGATGAATTTGACATTGACGGCATTCGTCTGGACGCCGCCGATGTGCTGGACTTTGACTTCATGCGGGGGCTGCGCCGCCTTGCCAATGAGGTAAAGCCCGAGTTCTGGCTCATGGGCGAGGTGATCCACGGGGATTACAGCCGCTGGGCAAACCCGGAGATGCTGCATTCGGTGACCAACTACGAGCTGCACAAGGGCCTGTGGAGCGGCCACAACGACCACAACTATTTCGAGATCGCCCACACCATGCGCCGTCTGCAGGGCCTGTGCCACGATACCCGGCTGTATCTGTTCTCGGACAACCACGATGTGGAGCGGCTGCCCAATAAGCTGCGCAACCGGGAGCACATCCGTCACATTGCAATTCTAGTATATACGCTTTGGGGCATTCCGTCCATCTATTATGGCTCAGAATTTGGCATTGAAGGCAAAAAAGAGTGGGGAAGCGACTGGCCGCTGCGTCCCTGTCTGGAGCTTTCCGACTTCAAGGACGCTGAGACCACCAACCCTGTCACCAGCGTGTATGCCGCACTGGGCAGACTGAAGGCGGAGCTGCCGGAGCTGACCGACGGCGAGGTGAAGGAACTGCAGCTCACCACCCAGTGCTATGCCTTTGCCCGGGTGCTGGATGGAAAGGCCTGCGTCGTGGTGCTGAACAACGGCGACAGTCCCGCACAGCTGGAATTCCAGCTGCCGGTGGAGGCTTCCGGGGCCGTTGACCTGCTGGCGGATACCGTGGGCGCACAGCCTGTTCTGACCAGCATGGAGTGGGGCCGCATGAAGGTGCAGCTGCCCTCCAATTATGCTACCATTCTGCAGCTGGAATAAAGGGCTGGCTTCTTGCACAAACCGCCGTGTTTTGCTACAATAGAGCAGGAATGCAGAAATGCGGAAAGGAAGCCTGAGACCTATGAACGCAGCGCAGCGCAGAGAAGCCATCCTGAACCGGCTCAGCGGGGCCGAGACCCCGGTCAGTGCCAGTGCCCTGGCGGCACAGCTGGGGGTATCCCGTCAGATCGTGGTGGGGGATGTGGCTCTGCTGCGGGCAGGCGGCGCACAGATCGATGCAACGCCCCGGGGCTATCAGCTGCATCCGGCCCAAAAGGGCTATGTGGGCATTCTGGCCTGCGTGCACAGCACCGAGGAAGAGATGCGCACCGAGCTGTACACCATTGTGGATCAGGGCGGCATCGTGGTGGATGTGGCTGTGGAGAACAGCCTGTATGGTGAACTGCGGGGCAACCTGAACCTTGCCAGCCGCTATGATGTGGACAACTTTATCCAGCAGGCAAAAAATACGCCGGAAAGCCTGCTGAGCCGCATGACCGGCGGCGTGCACCTGCATACACTGCACTGCCCGGATGCCGACAGCTTTGAGCGCATCCGGCAGGCGCTGGACGAAAAAGGCATCCTGTACCGCAAGGAGTGACGCGGAGGGGGGATAGCCCCAGTATAAAAAAGGCTGAGGGCCTTGTCTATCCGCAAAACAGGAAAATGGTTGGATAATCAACAGAATTGCAAAAGAGGTGGATTTTCTGGATATTCGCATTGAAAAAACGGAGCGTGCCATCAAGCAGGCGTTCATGGAGCTGCGGGCGCAGAAACCGCTGGAAAAGATCAAGGTCAAGGAGCTGTGCGATCTGGCCTGCATCAATAAGTCCACCTTTTATGCCCATTATCAGGATATCTATGCGCTGGCCAACGCCATGGAGGACGAAATGGTGGAGGTGGTGGTGGAAAGCCTGCCGCAGCTGACCGCCCGCGATGTGAGCGAGCGCACCGAGTGGCTGACCCGGGAAATGTTCCGGGCCTTTACCCGGAATCAGACCGAGATCGGCATCCTGTTTTCCGGCTCCCGTCAGGGACTGTTCATCAACCGGGTGGAAGCGGCCATGTGCAAATGCATCTCGGAGCGAGACCCCTCGTTTGATGCCGATGTGGTGCGCAAGATCGTGCTTTCCTTCTGCGTGCAGGGCTGCTACTACACCTTCACCAGCTACTGCGGCCAGATGGACGAAAAGCGTCTGGTGGCGCTGCTGGCGTCCATTGCCCGGGCGGCGCAAAAAATCAGGATGTAACAAATCAGAATGCCCGCCGCGTTCGCTTTGGGCATGAATAGCGGAAAAATAATTTTAACAGAGCAATGCCGGGCGGTCTGCGGACCGCCCGGCATTGCATTTTCACAAGAGGGGTCGTAACTGGAAGCGGCATCTTTTTCCCTGTGCAGATGTTCCCGTAGAGAACAGGCACAGAAGATGCAGTTTGCTTTTCGGACTCTTTCTGTGAAAAAAGCAGTTCAGCAAAGCCCGCAGGCTTTGCTGAACTGCAAACTATAAAAACTTTATTTCCGCTAAAGATGGCCAGAGCGCAGCGGAGGCCATTTAAAATCAATTACACGCCGGAAGCGCCGTAGTTTGCCAGCACGCGGGCAGAGGGGTCGTTGACGTTGCAGTTGGGCCATGCCTTGTTGGGCATCCAGAAGCCCACGATGGTGCGGCTCTGGTCGTGGTAGTACTTCTCAAAAATTTCGCGGTAGAACAGGCTTTCCTTGGTGAACGGCATGCAGTGGGCCGAATAGTTCGCCCGGCGCAGCTGGAACTCCTCGTCGGTGTAAAGGCTCTCGGCATACTCCTTGATATCGTCCACCATGCTGTGGCCCACGGCATCCGAGAAGGCGGCCTTCTCGCGCCACAGGATCTCCGGCGGCAGCCAGTCGCCCTCAAAGGCCTTGCGCAGCAGGTACTTGCCCTTGCCGTAGCTGTTCAGCTTCTTTTCCGGGTCGATGGCCATGACGTAGCGCACAAAATCCAGATCCCCAAAGGGCACGCGGGCCTCGATGCTGTTGGAGGAGATGCAGCGGTCGGCCCGCAGCACATCGTACATGTACAGCTCCCGGATGCGCTTCTGGCTTTCCTGCTGGAAGGCGTCGGCGGTGGGGGCGTAGTCGGTGTACTTGTAGCCGAACAGCTCATCGGAGATCTCACCGGTCAGCAGCACCCGGACGTCGGTCTGCTCGTGGATGGCCTTGCACAGCAGGTACATGCCCATGCTGGCGCGGACGGTGGTGATGTCCCAGGTGCCCAGCAGGCGGATGACCTCTTCCAGACTGTTGATGACCATGTCCCGGTTGATGATGATCTCGTGGTGCTCGCTGCCCAGATATTCAGCGGTCTGGCGCGCATACTTCAGGTCAATGGCGTCGGTGTCCATGCCGATGGCAAAGGTGCGGATGGGCTTGCCAAGCTTCTTGGCGGCAATGGAGCACACCAGCGAGGAATCCAGACCGCCGGAAAGCAGGAAGCCTACCGGGGCATCTGCGTCCAGACGCTTCTCAACGCCTGCGATCAGCTTTTCGCGGATGTTCCGCAGCACGGTGTCCATATCGTCCTGCATGGGGGCGGGCACATCGGCGATGTCCTCATAGCGGACGAAGCGGCCATCGCAGTAGTAGCTGCCGATGGGGAAGGGACGGATGTCGTCGCACCAGCCAATGAGGTTCTGCATCTCGGAGGCGAAGGCGATCTGATGGCTGGACTTGGAGTAGCCGTAGAACAGCGGACGGATGCCGATGGGGTCGCGGGCGGCGATGAGCCGGTCCTTGCGGGAATCGTACATGATGAGCGCGAACTCGGAATCCATGTGGCGGAACATATCCAGACCATACTCATAGTACAGCGGCAGCAGGATCTCACAGTCGCAGTCCGACTGGAACTTGTAGCCCCGGCGCTTCAGGACTTCTTTTTCAAAGCGGAAGCCGTACAGCTCGCCGTTGCACACCACGCAGTCGGCACCGCGGTAGAACGGCTGCATGCCTTCCGGCGTCAGGCCCATGATGGCAAGGCGGCCAAAGCCCATCAGACCGAAAGGCCCTTCCACCACACGCTGGTCGTCCGGGCCGCGCATGACCGTGCGCAGCAGGTATTCCTTGAATTTGGCGGCACTCAGATCGTGCCCGGTATAGCCCATAACACAACACATATTTCTTACCCCTCTTTTTTCAAAAAAAAATACGGCAGCTCATTCATCCCAATCGCTAGGACGAATATGCTGCCGTATCCGTGGTGCCACCTAAATTACCGGCATAAAACCATGCCAGTCACTTTTGTGCGCTCTCCCCGTTGAAAGCACTGCCGCGATAACGAGCGGCGCACGTCTGCCCCTACTGCTGCACAAACAGGTTCAGGGGGAAGCTCACGGGTGTTCGTTCGGGCTTCGTCCTCTGCACGGCTCCCAGCTGCCCGCACTCTCTGAAAGAGAACATTGAAACCTTACTTTTCCCGGTCAACGCTTTTTCTTGCCTGCATTGTATCACGGCTTTTGGTCCGTGTCAACACAGCAGGCGCATTTTTGTGCGGTTTGATCAGCAGAGTCGGACTGTTCCGCTTTTTGGGCACAGTGACGGCACAAACCATACAAAACGCTGCCCTCGCACTGCAGGGTAAAGCCGTGCTCTGCCATCAGATGGGCGCGCACCTCGTCCATGAAGTGGCAGTCCAGATGATAGATGCGTCCGCACTGCACGCATTTGAGGTGCAGATGCTCCCGGCAGTGGCGGCCCTCGTCCACGTATTGGAACACGGCTTTTTCGCCCTTGTCGGCTACATACTTCATGATGCGCTGCTCCCCGGCCAGCTTGTCCAGATAGCGATACACCGTGGTGGGGTTGGGGCTTGCGCCCTGCGCTTCCAGATGCTCCAGAATGTTGGAAGCACTCACCGCGTGCTGCCGGTTGTTGATGAGATAATCTAAAATCAGTTGACGGGTCTTGGTATTGTAGCCGTCGCTTCGTGCCATAAGAGAGATCCACACCCTTTTCGTTATTTTATTCATTGTAGCATATTTTTGTGTTGGATGCAAAAGAACCGGGCCAAAAGAAGCAGCATTGGCTACAAGCACAAAAACCGTTGTTGATTTTAGCAAAAAATAAGACATAAAAATTAGCAAAAACGGAAAACGCACCAAAGTTCGAAAAAAAGTATTGTAATAATTGCCCTATTATGAAATAATAGGACTGGAATACTACTTGGATTGCAGCAAGAATACAAGAGTGCTTTTGAAGAAGAAAAAGCATGCGCTCCAAAGTATTATAGGAGAAGAAACCTTTTTCATTGCAAAGGAAAAAGGGAATAGGAGTTGTGCAAAATATGAAAGAAACGGAGTCGCAGACCAAACTGAGCCTGAAGCTGCAGGCGTACCAGTACCTCAAGACCAGGATCCTGAACTGCGAGTACCGGCCCAATGAATTCCTGAACGAGCAGAAGCTCTGTGCGGAAATGGGCAACATCAGCCGCACCCCCATGCGGGATGCTCTGGGCCGCTTGGAGCAGGAGGGGCTCATCACCATCCTGCCCAAAAAGGGCCTGATGGTATCCGGCATCACCGAAGAGGACGTGCACAGCATGTTTGAAATGCGTTTGCTGGTGGAGCCGTATGCCCTGCGTACTTATGGCAGCAGCATCCCGCGGGAGCAGCTGGAGGCGTTTGCTGAGCTGATGCATCATCCGGACCGCATCACCGACTTCTGCGAGTCGGACGATGCGTTCCATGAACTGCTCATGAGCACCCTGCCCAATAAGTACCTGCGCTCGGCTTACGACCGCATCACCGGCCTGAACACCCGGTTCCGTATCATGACCGGCAAGGTGAGCATGATCAATCAGGAGCAGACCTGTGACGAGCATCTGGAAATTCTGGATGCTGCGCTGGCGGACAACTGGGATCTGGCTGCGGATTCTCTGCAGCATCACCTGGAGCTGGCCCGCGATAAGGCGGAGGGCGTCATCAAGGTCATCCGGCTGTGGTAAAAACTGCATAAAAAAGACCGTTGCACGAAAAACGTGTGACGGTCTTTTTTTGACTCTCTCAGTCAATGCCTGCGGCATTGCCGGATTCCCCCTTTTGTCGCTGCGCGACATCTGTTCCTCTCTTTGTCACCTGCGGTGACATTTCTCTCCGGCGCGGGGAGAATCTGTCCCGGCAGGGGGAAGTCTTTCCTCTCAGGGGGAGCTTTTTGCATTTACCGGAAAGGTGTGTTTCTATAACAAAAGAGCTTACCGTGCCCATAGAGCTCCCCCTTCGGGGGAGCTGTCGAGCGAATGCGAGACTGAGAGGGTTATAAAGCATCCAGCTCCTTTTGCAGCTGTGCCAGCGAATCGCGGATGGGCAGCTTTTGCGGGCAGACTGCCTCACATTTGCCGCAGCGCACGCAGTGCAGGGCCTTTTCGCTGTCCGGGAAGTGCTCGGTCCACTGGGCTTTGATGGCATCCTTCTGCCCGAACATGCCCAGCTTGTTCCAGATGCTGAAATTGTCCGGGATGTCCACCCCCATGGGGCAGGGCATACAGTACCGGCAGCCGGTGCAGCCGACCTTGATACGGCGGTGCAGCTGGTCGGCAACGCTTTCCACAGCGGCATTTTCGGCAGGGGAGAGCGGCTGGAAAGAACCAAAGGTAGCCAGATTGTCGGTCAGCTGCTCCTCGGCGCTCATGCCGGACAGGATAACATGCACGTTGTTGTGGCTGCCCACCCAGCGCAGCGCCCAGGAGGCATCGGAGGCATCCGGACGCAGGGCGTGCAGCGGTGCGGCGGCGTCTGCGGGCAGAGACGCCAGCGTGCCGCCCTTGATGGGCTCCATGATGATAAGAGGCACGCCGCATTCTTCGGTCAGCTGATAGCCCCGGTCACCGGAGATCTCCTCGGCACGGTCGTCCCGGTCCAGATAATTGTATTGCAGCTGGCAGAAATCCCACGGCTGGTCGCGCAGAATGTACTCAAACCCGGCAGAGTTGTCATGACAGGAAAATCCAAAGTTCCGGATGCGTCCTGCAGCCTTCTGCTGCCACAGCCAGTCCACAAGGCCCATGGCTTTTGCCTTTTCGTACCGTGCTCTGTGCAGGGAGTGCAGCAGATAGAAGTCGATGTATTCAACGCCAAGCCGCTGGAACTGCTCTTCAAAAATTCGCTTGGCATCGTCCAGATTTTTGCAGCTCCACAGCGGCATTTTGGTGGCAAGATAAAAGCTGCTGCGGTCCCACTTGGCAATGACCCGGCCCACGAAGGGCTCACTCTGGCCGTTGTGATAGGGATAGGCGGTATCGAAGTAGTTGACACCGGCGGCCTTGGCGGTGTTCAGCAGCGCTTCGGCGCGCTCTTCATCAATGGTGCCGTCGGCCTTGGTGGGAAAGCGCATACAGCCGTAGCCCAAAAGGGAAGTGCGGATATCGTTTTTGCTCCAGTTGCGGTATTCCATAGCTCTCTTTTTGCGGCAGAGGGGGTAAAGGTTCTGCCGTTCCTCCTGTTGAGGATAGTATAACATAGTTTTTGAATGCAGAAAAGATACGACGATGACGATTTAGAATGCCCTCCGCTTCGCTCTGGGCATAAATAGCGGAAATCATATTTTTAGATATTTGCAGCTCCGAAACGACTGCGGTCGTTTCGGAGCTGCTTTTTCACCATAGAGTCGTAGCGTTAAATGCATTTTCCTACCGCACAGATGCCGCTTGCCTTTACCGCCCCTCCTGTGAAAAAGTGTTCAGAAAATGTCCGCAGACATTTTCTGAACACAAATTAAAAATAATAATTCCTCTAAACATGCCTAGAGCGCAGCGGAAGGCATTCCAATCATCAAACAAAAAAAGGCGCCCGCACCTTTCGGTACGGGCACCTCATTGTTCAAGAATGAACGACTCTCAGAAGAGGTTCAATTACTTGACCTCGACCTTAGCGCCAGCCTCGGTCAGCTTCTTCTGGATGTCCTCAGCCTCAGCCTTGGAGACCTTCTCCTTGACAGCCTTGGGAGCGCCATCGACGATAGCCTTAGCTTCCTTCAGGCCCAGACCGGTGATCTCCTTCACCAGCTTGATGACCTGCATCTTGGTAGCGCCAGCCTCAGCCAGGATGACGTCGAACTCGGTCTTCTCTTCCTCAGCGGCAGCAGCAGCGCCAGCAGCAGCGGGAGCAGCAGCAGCAACAGCGGAAACACCGAACTCTTCGCAGTAAGCGTCGATCAGTTCCTTCAGCTCCAGAACGGACAGCTCCTTAACGGAGTCGATGATGGCAGTAATCTTCTCAGAAGCCATAGTAGTAACCCTCCAATATCAATGGTTTTGTTTGTTGATTTCAGAATTGTTTAAGCAGCAGTCACGCGGCCATCAGGCAGCGGGCTCCTCCTGCTTGTCGGCATAAGCCTGCATTGCAACGGCCAGACCAGACAGAGTGCTGGTGAGGGCGCCTGCGAACATGGACAGCATGCCTTCGCGGTTGGGCAGCTTTGCGATTGCGTTGGTCTCAGCTGCATTCATGACCTTGCCTTCCATGAAGCCAGCCTTCACGACGAACTTCTTGGACTTATCGCCATCCTGATACTTGCACAGGATGCGGGCAGCGGACATGGGATCCTCTTCGTGAGCAAAAGCGATAGCGGTATCGCCCTTGAACTGCTCAGCCAGGCCCTCCAGAGAGGTACCCTTGACAGCCAGACGCAGCATGGTGTTCTTCACGACCATGTAATCGACGCCTGCCTCACGCAGCTCCTTACGGAGCTTGGTGTCGTTCTCGACGTTAATGCCGCCGTAAGCGACGACGCAGCCGGAAACCGCACTCTCAAACTTTGCCTTCAGATCAGCGACATAAGCCTGCTTTTCAGAAAGAATCTTTGCACTGGGCATTCGGTTTCACCTCGTTTCAAAAACTTGTATCGAAAACCGGAGCAAGTATGAAAAAAGCCTCTTTCCCGCACTTGGTCGAGAAAGAGGCATAAAACAACTTTACGCACGTTTCTCGGCAGGCGGCATAGCCTTACACTGGACTCCAGTACCTGCTGTCTCAAAAACAGCATGATTATATTACCGCAAACGTGCGGAGTTGTCAAGTCTTTTTTGAAATTTCCTGACAAAATTTTTCTGCCGTCCATACAAACGGCAGAAAAACGATCAGAACTTCAAATCAGACACCGTACTTCAGGGTGTTCAGACGGATGCCAGGGCCCATGGTGGTGGCGATGGTAGCGCTCTTGAAGTAGGTACCCTTTGCTGCAGCGGGCTTTGCCTTGGCAATAGCCTCCATCACAGTGTCCAGGTTGGCGTACAGCTTCTCTGCACCGAAAGAAGCCTTGCCCACGGGCACATGGATGATGTTCTGCTTGTCCAGACGGTACTCGATCTTACCAGCCTTGGCCTCGGAAACAGCCTTGCCCAGATCAGGAGCAACGGTGCCGGCCTTGGGGTTCGGCATCAGGCCGCGGGGGCCCAGGACCTTACCGAGACGGCCAACGCGGCCCATCATATCGGGAGTGGTCACGACGACGTCGAAATCCATGAAGCCGCCGGCGATCTTTGCGATCAGCTCGTCATCACCGACGATATCAGCGCCAGCAGCCTCAGCAGCAGCAGCAGCGGGGCCCTTGGCGATTGCGCAGACGCGGACGGTCTTGCCGGTGCCGTTGGGCAGAACGACAGCGCCGCGGACCTGCTGGTCAGCGTGACGGCCATCAACGCCCAGACGGACGTGCAGCTCAACAGTCTCGTCGAACTTGGCAGAAGCGGTCTTGCAAGCCAGCTCCAGAGCCTCGTTCACATCATATGCCTTAGTAGAATCGACCAGCTTTGCAGCGTCGACATAGTGCTTGCCATGTTTCATTGTATATCCTCCTGTGTGGTCATGCGGGCAGTGTTATGCCCTCCCACTGTTTATGTCTCAGCCCTCGACGGTGATGCCCATGGAACGGCAGGTGCCGCGGACCATGCTGCATGCAGCTTCCAGAGAAGCAGCGTTCAGGTCGGGCATCTTGGTCTTTGCGATCTCTTCCACCTGAGCGGCGGTCAGAGAAGCGACCTTCTCCTTGTTGGGCTTGCCGGAAGCGGTGTTGATGCCAGCGGCCTTCTTGATCAGAACGGCTGCCGGAGGAGTCTTGGTGATGAAGCTGAAGGAGCGGTCAGCGTAAACAGTGATGACGACGGGGATCACATAACCCATCTGGTTCTTGGTACGCTCGTTGAACTCCTTGGTGAAGGCCATGATGTTGACGCCCTTCTGACCCAGAGCAGGGCCAACAGGGGGAGCCGGAGTTGCCTTGCCGGCCTCGATCTGCAGCTTAATGTAGCCAGTAACTTTCTGTGCCATGATAAATGCACCTCCAAAAATCTGTGGTGAGTTGCGGTACGGTGTCTCCGTACCTCCCACGAGCATGTGCCCAGTGCACACGCTCTATAAGAACCGCACTGCGGTCTTACCTTGGTAAACGTTCCTTGCCGGTTGATTACGGCAGCTCGACCTGACCAAGCTCCACTTCTGCGGGAGTTTCGCGGCCGAACATGTTGA